>NZ_JAHUTH010000032.1:0-99493 GCF_025376855.1 Variovorax endophyticus | reverse complement strand
CTTGCTGACCGCGGTGAAACCCTTGAATTCCTTGGTGAGCTGGCGTGTTTCTAGAATGCAGCCGCTCATCGACGGACCTCTTTCGATGCGATGGGTTCTTTCATGCGCGAGGCCCTCATTCGTCGACGCACGAGAAGCTCGCCGCGAGGTCGAGGTCGCCGCGGCCGTTGTACCTGGGCCATGCGGGGTAGTCGCAAAGCGGTCGGGTACGGCCCGGAACGCCTTGGGTATCGGCCACGGTCTGCGCGCTCGGTGCCATGCCTTGCTCCACCCAGTTCTCGAGCGCGGCCAGCGAATCCCAGCTGGCGTTGAAGACCAGGCTTCTTCCATGCCCGTAGCCCGGGATCTGGTAGTAGCGCATGAAGCTCTTCACGCGCTCGGCGCCCATGGTGGCGCGCACCCGGTTGAAGTACTGGTCGGTCGCGCGCGGGGTCACCAACGGGTCGGCCGTGCCGTGCGCCATCAGCAGCTTGCCGCCATGCGCGGCGAACGCGGACAGGTCGGCCTGGTTGATGTCCTGCAGCCGCGTGAGCTCCGCGATCCGGGCCTGCCACGGGCCGGGATTCTCGGGATCGAGCGTCAGCGAATCGAAGCCCGGGTCCTTCGTGACGAAGAAGCGCACCCACTGGTCCCAGAATCCCGAGAGGTACGGCGCCCTTTCGGGCATCGGGAAGGCAGGGGCGCTCCAGCCGAGGCCCAGGTACGCGAGGAGCATCTGGGTCTCGTCGGCCTTGGTGCCCGTGCCGGGCCGGCCGAATTCTGCGCCCCAGACGTTGAAGCCCGGATACTGGTTCTCGCCGCTGCCCAGCGGATAGTTGAAGATCGCCGGCGTGTCGATCACCTTGAAGGCGGCGATCTGCGCGTCCGACAGGCAGTCGTCCGCGGTATCGGCGCCGCCGGGGCAGCGCAGCGGCCGGCCATCGAGCAGGGCCGTCGCGGGATCGAAGCGTCGGTTGCAGGCGATCTGGTTGCCGATCACCCCGTCCTTCGCGCCATCGAGGGCGTCGCATGCCTGCATCGACGCATCGAACAGCGCCGCGCGCTTCGCGAGGCTCGGATAGGCGCCCGGCCTGGCCAGCGCACGCGTGATGCGGCCGAACTGCAGATCGAGACCGGCCGCGTTGAAGGCCGGATAGAAGGCGATGGCACCGTCGAAATCGGTCGGCCATTTCTGCACCACCGCCAGCGCCTCGCGACCGCCCGACGAACCGCCCAAGAAGTAGCTGCGTTCCGGCTCCCGCGCATAGCGCTGGCGGATCAGGAAGACGGCCGCATCGCGCGTCTTCTTCAAGGCCTCGAACGAGAAGTTGCGCAAGGCCTCTTCATTGAGCGCGAAGGTGCCCGGGTTCTTCGGATCGGTGGCCGCGTCGTGGCCCGAGTCGCTCGCGAAGATCGCATAGCCGCGGCCGATCGGGTCGGGAACATCGACCGGACCGGCGGAAAAATTGCCACCGACGCCGGGAATGGTGCCGTCGTAGCCGCCACCGCCGTACATCATCGCCTTGCGGTTCCATTCGGTGGGCAGCAGCAGGGTCATTTTGATCGGCGGCGCGGCGGGATCGACCGGAGCGATCTCGGCGCTGAGCTTGCAGTGCTCGCCGTAGTTCTTCGGCGCCTTGCCGCCCGCGGGCACCAGCGTGGCCGCCGTCACCTTGGCGCCGCCGGTGGCGAGCGCGATCGCCGATGCGGGCACGGACAGCCTGGCCATCTGCTCGCAACCCAGCGGTGTCGCCTCAACGGACGGCGGCGGTGCCGCCGGTGTCTGCGGCCCGGGCGCGCCCGGAACGATGGCGCCGAGGGTCACGCCGCTGCTTCCGCCGCCACAGGCGCCCAGCAAGGCCGCGGCGGCGAGGGCCAGCACCCACGGCATGGCTGGAGCGGCGCGCCGCGAGGGGGTCGATGTGCTTCGGTGCATGCTTGTCTCTCTTTGTGATGAATTCGAAAAGTCGCCACGCGGGCGCGGCGGGAAACACCTCGCGTTGCCGCGCTGGCGGCGCGGGCCGGACCGGCGGCGGTCAGTGCGGCGAGCGCATGTCCGTCAACATGCGCAGCCTTCGCTCCCGCACCGACTGCCAGTGCGCATCCGTCCACTCGTAGAAGCCCTGGCCCACCGCCGCGCCCCAATGGCCGGTCGCGACCATGGCCTTCAACAGTTGCAGCCCCGAGGCGTCGCTCTCGAGTTCGGGCATCAGGTGGCCCGCGATGTCGAGGAAGGTGCACAGGCCGCCGAGGTCGGCCGTCTCGAAGGGGCCGAACGATGCGTAGCGGCGTCCGATGCAGGAGCGGACGACGGTGTCGACGGTGGCCGCATCGGCGACACCGCTTTGCACCAGGTGCAGCGCCTCGCGCAGCACCGCGAACTGGATGCGGTTGCCGATGAAGCCGGGCGCGGCCCGGCTCAGCAGCACCGCCTCGAAGCCGGCATGCTCGAGCCGCTCGCGCACGGCCGCGCTGGCATCGGGGGCCGTCGCGGTCGCCGGCACGAGTTCAACGAAGGGGATGACATGCGGGGGATTCCAGAAGTGCGCGACCAGGAAGCGCTCGGGATGCTGCATGCGCTCGCACAGGACGTCGGGCATGAAGCCGCTGGTGTTGCTCGCGATCAGCGCATAGGAAGGCAGGAGCGCCTCGAGCTCCGCATAGAGCGCATGCTTGACCTCGAGCCGCTCGACGACCGCCTCGAAGACCAGCGTGGCATCGGCCATCGCCGCGAGCGTCGCGACCACGCGAATCCGCGCCAGCGCCGCGTCGCGCCCGGCCTCGCTGATGCGGCCCGCGGCGATCAATTCCTCGAAGATCTTTTCGGCCAGCGCGGGCAGTTCGCCGCGCCGCGCATCGCTGAGATCGAACACGTCGACGTCTTCACCGGCAAGCGCCAGGCAGGTGGCGATGCCCACGCCCATGAGCCCTGCGCCCACCACGGCCACGCGTCGATTCTTTCCATGCATGCAACTTGTCTCCCGGCATCGCTTGGCACCGAGATCGTTCGGTGCCTTGCGCTGGTTTTTGCAGAAAGCGTGCCCGGACACTGCGCCCCTCGCCGAGGGACGCGCTTTTCACTCGGGCGCTTCGTACAAACCCGCATGCGGCACGCCCGCGGAATACCGTGCGAGCAATGTCCAATAGTGTTCAAGCCACTGCACACAACGTCCAACAACTGGACAGCGATTCGGAGCCACTACAGTCGTTGCGCGCGCGGTGGGCATTCGCACCGCGAACCAAGGGAGTCAGCCATGCTGCAGATCAAGGGAGACCAGGCCTTCGACCTGGCGAGCATCCGGGGCCAGGCCCTGCAGTCCTTCTTCGAGCTCTTCGGCCAGCTCGCCGAGGGCGCCTTCGTGGTCGACCGCGACAGCAAGGTCATCTGGGCCAACGCGCGCTACCTGGCCTTCATCGGCCTGGAGCCCGACCGGCCGGTGGTCGGCCAGCACATCTCGACGGTGGTGCCTACCACCCGCATGCCCGAGGTGGTCGAGACCGGCCGCTCGATCCCGTTCGACGTGATCGAGGTCAACAACCGCTGGGCCGTGGTGTCGCGCTTTCCGATCAAGAACGACGAACAGGAAGTCATCGGCGGCTTCTGCTTCGTGCTGTTCGACGAGATCGATCCGCTGCGGCCGATGCTCGCGCGCATCCAGCAGCTGCAGAGCGAGCTCGAGCGCACGCGCTCGAAGCTCAACCAGCTGCGCCGCACGAAGTACGAGTTCAGCCACTTCGTCGGCTCGAGCCCGCAGGCCGCGCAGGTGCGGCGCAGCGCGCGGCAGGTGGCGGCCACCGACTCGACGGTGCTGCTGCTCGGCGAGACCGGCACGGGCAAGGAGATGGTCGCGCAGGGCATCCATGCGGCCTCGCGGCGCGCGCGGCAGAACTTCATCGGCGTCAACGTGGCGGCCATTCCCGAGGAACTGATGGAGGCCGAGTTCTTCGGCTCCGCGCCGGGCGCCTACACCGGCGCCCATCCCAAGGGCCGCACCGGCAAGATGATGCTGGCCGACAAGGGCACCTTGTTCCTCGACGAGATCGGCGACATGCCGATGCGCATCCAGGTCAAGCTGCTGCGCGCGCTGCAGGAGCGCGAGATCGAGCCGATCGGCGGCAACACCGTGATCCCGCTCGACCTGCGCGTGATCGCGGCCACCAGCCGCGACCTCCGGCAGCTGGTCGAGACCGGCCAGTTCCGCGCCGACCTCTACTACCGCCTGAGCGTGGTGCCGATCCAGATCCCGCCGCTGCGCGAGCGGCTCGAGGACCTGCCCGAGCTGGTCGACCTGCTGCTGGCCGAGCTCTGCGCCACGCTGGGCATGCGCGAGAAGGACGTCGCGCCCGACGCGCTGGCGCGGCTCGCACGCTTCGGCTGGCCCGGCAACGTGCGCGAGCTGCGCAACGTGCTCGAGCGCGCCTGCGTGGTGTCTGGCGATGCCTCGGAGCTGCGCGCCGAGCACATGCTGCTCAACGACGGCGCGCGGCCGGCCGCGGTTGCTGCGTCGACCGCGACGGTGGCCCCGGCGCGCCACGACCTGCACGCCGCCGTGAACGAGACCGAGCAGAAGGCCTTGCTCCATGCGCTGCAGGAGACCAGGGGCAACAAGCTGCTCGCGGCCCGCCTGCTCGGCATCAGCCGCTCGACGCTCTACAACAAGCTCAAGCAGATGGCGCTCGAGCGCTAGCGACCCGCGCGTTCAACCGCCGCGGAACTGCCCGCGCAGGAAGTTGCGGTGCCGCGCGATGTGCCCCATCTGCGCGGGCGCGATCGTGCCGCCCAGGTCGTTCTCGTCCGCGCCGTTGAGCACCGCGTTCGCATGCGCGAGCGCGCGCGCCACGATCTCCTGTTCGCTCACGCCGAGCTGCGCGCCCAGGTCCAGCGCCACGCGCCGCATCGCGCGCTGCGACAGCATCCACATCGCGCCGAAGCGATCCCACGCGAGCGCGGACTCGCCGGCCTTCTCGTGCTCGGCGAGGATGTCCTTGAGCGGCTTGGCGAGCAGCTCGTCCATCGCCTCGAGCCGCTCGCTCAGCGCGGCATTGCGCTCGGCCAGCTGCTCGGGCGTGGGGCCCGGCTCCTCGGCCTTGGGCGCGGGCGGCGGCGGTGGCACGAAGCCGGCCACGTCGGCATCGGCGGGAACGATCTGGAGTTGGTCTTGCAGGCTCATGATTTCTTTCCGTGGCCGGTGTCTGTGGAGGAAGCCTTGCGGCTCGTCATCGCCGTCGCGCGCAGCCCGGGCAGGTCGAGCACGCGCAGACCGCCGTACTCGACGCGGATCAGGCCCTGCGCCGACAGCCCGTTGAGCGCCTCGTTCACGCGCTGGCGCGACAGGCCCACGAGGTAGGCCAGTTCCTGCTGCGTGATGCGCAGCACCTCGCCCACGCCCGGATAAAGCACCGGGTTGAACAGCGAGACCAGGTTGCGCGCCACGCGCGCGTCGGGGTTGTTGAGGCGATCGATCTCGAGCGCGGCGATGAACTGGCCCAGGCGCTCGTTGAGCTGGTTCATCACGAAACGGTTGAAGCCGATCGAATGGTCGAGCAGCCAGTGGAAGCTCTCGATCGGCAGGCCCGCGACGAGGCTGCGCCGCAGCGCCTGGATGTTGTAGCGGTAGGGTTCGCGCTTCATCACCGTGCCCTCGCCGAACCAGCCGCCGGGCGGCACGCCGGTGTAGGTGACCGAGCCGCCGTCGGCGTTGTCGTTGCTCATCTTGAGCAGGCCCTCGACCACGCCGAACCAGTAGGTGGGCGAACGCCCCACGCGGCACACGAGATCGCCGACCTCGGCCTCGCCGACCACCAGCGCGGCCTCGGCGCGGCGGCGCTCGGGCGCGGTGAGCGTGAGCAGCCAGGGGATGCCCTCGAGCTCGGCCGCGTTGGGCGGACGCACGCGGTCCTTGATCGAACTGCCCGCGGCGAGGGGGAGGTTGAGCGAGGGGCTGCCGTTCGGCATCGGGAAACTCCGGGGAGTAGTGTCCCTAGGATTGTCGTTGGAACGACAACTCGGCGTCAAAGTGCGGCCCTACGATCCGCGCACCGTGCAAACAAACGCCCTCACCTTTCCCCGCCTGCTGCTTGCGCATGCGCAAGCGCAGCCCGAGTCGCCCGCGGTGCGGGAGAAGGACCTCGGCATCTGGCAGACCTGGACCTGGCGCGCCGTGGCGCAGGAAGTGCGCGAGATCGCGTGCGGCCTCGCGAGCCTGGGCTTCCAATCCTTCGACAACCTCGCGATCGTCGGCGCCAACCGTCCGCACCTCTACATGGCGGTGGTCGCGGCACAGAGCCTGCGCGGCGTGCCGGTGCCGCTGTACCAGGACGCGGTGGCCAACGAGATGGTGTTCATGCTCGACGACGCGGCCATCGACTTCGTGGTGGTCGAGGACCAGGAGCAGGTCGACAAGCTGCTCGAGTGCCGCGACCTGCAGGCCGAGCGCGTGGCACGCGGCGAGGGCCGCCAGGGCATCCGCCACATCGTCTACGACGACCCGAAGGGCCTGCGCCACTACGACCAGCCCGGCCTGATCAGCTACGACCGGCTGCGCGAACTCGGCCGCGCCTACGACCAGGCGCACCCCGGCGTGTTCGACGCCGCGGTGGCCAGCGGCGAGGCCACCGACGTGGGCGTGATCCTCTACACCTCGGGCACCACCGGCCGCCCCAAGGGCGTGTGCCAGACGCATGCGAGCTTCATCGCGGCGGGCCGCGGCGGCGTGGAGACCGACAGGCTCGGCCCCGGCGACAACATCATGAGCTACCTGCCGATGGCCTGGGTCGGCGACCACCTGTTCTCGGTGGCGCAGTGGCTGGTGGGCGGCTTCACGCTCAACTGCCCCGAGTCGGCCGCCACGGTGATGAACGACATGCGCGAGATCGGCCCGAGCTACTACTTCGGCCCGCCGCGCACCTTCGAGGGCCTGCTCACCGCGGTGTCGATCCGCATGGAGGACGCGGCCGCTCCGAAGCGCTGGCTCTATGCGAAGTTCATGGCGCTCGCGCAGCGCGTGGGCGCCGACATCCTCAACGGCCAGCCCGTGGGCGCCGGCGACCGGCTGCTGTACGGCCTGGGCAACCTGCTGGTCTACGGGCCGCTGCGCAACGTGCTGGGCATGAGCCGCATCCGCGTGGCCTACACCGCGGGCGCGGCGATCGGTCCCGACCTGTTCCGCTTCTACCGCTCGATCGGCGTCAACCTCAAGCAGTTCTACGGCCAGACCGAGACCTGCGCCTATGTCTGCCTGCAGCAGGACGGCAAGGTCAAGCTGCAGACCGTGGGCACGGCCGCGCCGGGCATCGAACTCAAGATCGCCGACGACGGCGAGGTGCTGGTGCGCGGCGTCTCGGTGCTCAAGGAGTACTACAAGCGCCCCGACGCCACGGCCGAGGTGCTCGATGCGAACGGCTACTTCCACACCGGCGACGCCGGCGTGCTCGACAGCGAAGGGCATCTGCGGATCATCGACCGCGCCAAGGACGTGGGGCGGCTCGCGGGCGGCGCGATGTTCGCGCCCAACTACATCGAGAACAAGCTCAAGTTCTTCCCGCAGATCAAGGAAGCCGTGTGCTTCGGCCATGCGCGCGACGAGGTCAGTGCCTTCGTCAACATCGACTTCGAGGCAGTGGGCAACTGGGCCGAGCGCCGCGGCCTGGCCTACGGCGGCTACGTCGACCTGGCCGGCAAGCCCGAGGTGCTGGCGCTGATCGCCGAGTGCCTCGGCAAGGTCAATGCCGACCTGGCGGCGGAAGCCGGCATGGGCGAGACGCAGATCGCGCGCTTCCTGGTGCTGCACAAGGAGCTCGACCCCGACGACGACGAGCTGACCCGCACGCGCAAGGTGCGCCGCGGCTTCATTGCCGAGAAATACGCGGTGCTGGTCGAGGCGCTGTACGGCGGCAAGACCGAGCAGTTCATCGAGACCCAGGTGAAGTTCGAGGACGGCCGCACCGGCGCGGTGAGCGCGACCCTGAAGATCGTCGAGGCGAAGCGCTTCCCCGGCATGGCAAAGGCGGCCTGACATGGCAAGAAAAACCGGCGACGTCATCCTGGACGTGCAGAACATCTCCCTGAGCTTCGGCGGCGTGAAGGCGCTGACGGACATCAGCTTCAACGTGCGCGAGCACGAGGTGCGGGCCATCATCGGCCCCAACGGCGCGGGCAAGAGCTCGATGCTCAACTGCATCAACGGCGTGTACTGGCCCCAGCAGGGCTCGATCACCTTCCGCGGCCAGACCTTCAAGCACATGAACTCGCGCCAGGTGGCCGAGATGGGCGTGGCGCGCACCTTCCAGAACCTCGCGCTGTTCAAGGGCATGAGCGTGCTCGACAACATCATGACGGGGCGCAACCTCAAGATGAAGAGCGGCCTGCTCGCGCAGGCGCTGCGCTGGGGCCCGGCCGAGCGCGAGGAGCTCAAGCAGCGCGAGTTCGTCGAGCACATCATCGACTTCCTCGAGATCCAGGCGCACCGCAAGACGCCGGTGGGCCGCCTGCCCTACGGCCTGCAGAAGCGCGTGGACCTGGGCCGCGCGCTCGCGATGGAGCCGCAGGTGCTGCTGCTCGACGAGCCGATGGCCGGCATGAACGTGGAGGAGAAGCAGGACATGAGCCGCTTCATCCTCGACGTGAACGACGAGTTCGGCACCACCATCGTGCTGATCGAGCACGACATGGGCGTGGTGATGGACATCTCCGACCGCGTGGTGGTGCTCGACTACGGCAAGAAGATCGGCGACGGCACGCCCGACGAAGTGCGCAACAACGAAGACGTGATCCGGGCGTACCTGGGCGTGGAGCATTGACATGGGCTTTTTCCTGGAAACCCTCTTCGGCGGCCTGATGGTCGGCATGCTCTATTCGCTGATAGCGATCGGCTTCGTGCTGATCTACAAGGCCTCGGGCGTCTTCAACTTCGCGCAGGGCGCGATGGTGCTGTTCGCGGCGCTCGCGATGGCGCGCTTCGCCGAATGGATCCCGCAGTGGCTGGGCTTCCAGAGCCTGATCCTCGCGAACATCCTGGCCTTCATCGCGGCGATGGCGATCATGGTCGTGGTGGCCTGGCTGATCGAGCGGCTCGCGCTCAGCAAGCTGGTGAACCAGGAAGGCATCACGCTCTTGATGGCCACGCTGGGCATCGCCTACTTCCTCGACGGCCTGGGCCAGACGCTGTTCGGCAACGACATCTACAAGATCGACGTCGGCATGCCGAAGGAACCGCTGATGGTGCTCGAGAGCACCTTCCAGGGCGGCCTGCTGCTGAGCCAGGAGGACCTGATCGCGGCGCTGGTGGCGGCGGCGCTGGTGGTGGTGCTCGCGATCTTCTTCCAGAAGACCGCCACCGGCCGCGCGCTGCGCGCCGTGGCCGACGACCACCAGGCGGCGCAGTCGATCGGCATTCCGCTCAACCGCATCTGGGTGATCGTGTGGTCGGTGGCCGGCTTCTCGGCGCTGGTGGCCGGGATCATCTGGGGCTCCAAGCTCGGCGTGCAGTTCTCGCTCTCGCTGGTGGCGCTCAAGGCGCTGCCGGTGGTGATCCTCGGCGGCCTGACCTCGATCCCCGGCGCGATCATCGGCGGCCTTTTGATCGGGGTGGGCGAGAAGCTCTCGGAGATCTACCTCGGGCCGATGCTCGGCGGCGGCATCGAGATCTGGTTCGCCTATGTGCTGGCGCTCGTGTTCCTGCTGGTGCGGCCGCAGGGGTTGTTCGGCGAGAAGATCATCGATCGGGTCTGAGACATGTTCTATAGAGAAAACGGCCAGTTCAAGTCGACCTACCGCGCCGACCAGCAGATCTTCCCGATCCTGCAGGACCGCGTGGCGATCCTCGCGCTGCTCGCGGTGGCCTTCATCGCGGTGCCGCTCGGCGTGTCGGACTACTGGATGCGCGCCATCCTCACGCCCTTCCTGATCCTGTCGCTCGCGGCCATCGGACTCAACGTGCTGGTGGGCTACTGCGGCCAGATTTCGCTGGGCACCGGCGCCTTCATGGCAGTGGGCGCCTACGCGGCCTACAACTTCCACGTGCGCATCGACGGCATGCCGCTGATCGCCTCGCTGCTGCTGGGCGGCCTGTGCGCCACGGTGATCGGCGTGCTGTTCGGCATTCCGAGCCTGCGCATCAAGGGGCTGTACCTCGCGGTGGCCACGCTGGCGGCGCAGTTCTTCACCGACTGGGCCTTCCTGCGCATCCAGTGGTTCACCAACAACTCGTCGTCGGGTTCGGTCAGCGTGGCGGGCCTCAACGTGTTCGGCATCCCGATCGAGTCGCCGGTGCAGAAGTACCTGTTCTGCCTGGCGCTGGTGGTGATCTTCGCGCTGCTCGCGAAGAACCTGGTGCGCAGCGCGATCGGCCGCGAATGGATGGCGATGCGCGACATGGACGTGGCGGCCGCGGTGATCGGCATCCGCCCGGTCTACGCCAAGCTCACGGCCTTCGCGGTCAGCAGCTTCATCGTCGGCGTGGCCGGCGCGCTCTGGGGCTTCGTGCACCTGGGGGCCTGGGAGCCGGCCGCCTTCAGCATCGACCGCTCGTTCCAGCTGCTGTTCATGGTGATCATCGGCGGCCTCGGCTCGATCATGGGCTGTTTCTTCGGCGCCGCCTTCATCGTGCTGCTGCCTCTGCTGCTGAACCAGCTGCCGGGCTGGCTGGGCTTCTCGATCTCGACCGCGCTGGCCTCGCACCTCGAATACATGATCTTCGGCGCGCTCATCGTGTTCTTCCTGATCGTGGAACCGCACGGCCTCGCCCGGCTGTGGTCCACGGCCAAGGAGAAGCTGCGGCTGTGGCCCTTCCCCCATTGAGCTTTCCAGGCGTTTTTTCGGCGTTGACAACCCGGCACCGCGGTGCCCCCAAGAAGGAGACAGGCATGAAACTGAAATCGCTCGCTCTGACCGCCGCACTGGTGGCCGGCACCCTCGGCACCGCGCTGGCGCCCTCGCTCGCACAGGCCCAGGCCAAGGAGCAGTTCTTCCCGCTGCTGGTCTATCGCACCGGCCCCTACGCGCCCAACGGCACGCCCTGGGCCAACGGCAAGCAGGACTACATCAAGCTGGTCAATGCGCAAGGCGGCATCAACGGCGTGAAGATCTCCTACGAAGAGTGCGAGACCGGCTACGCCACCGACAAGGGCGTGGAATGCTACGAGCGCCTCAAGGGCCGCCCGGGCGTCGCGCTGTTCGACCCGCAGGCCACCGGCATCACCTTCGCGCTGACCGACAAGGTGCTGACCGACAAGATCCCGCTGATCACGCTGGGCTACGGCCTCGCGGCCTCGCAGGACGGCGGCGTGTTCAAGTGGAACTTCCCGCTGATGGGCAGCTACTGGACCGCGGCCGACATCCTGATCCAGCACATCGGCAAGAAGGAAGGCGGCCTCGACAAGCTCAAGGGCAAGAAGATCGCGCTGGTCTATCACGACTCGCCGTTCGGCAAGGAACCGATCCCGCTGCTGCAGGAGCGCGCGAAGCAGAATGGCTTCGAGCTCTCGCTGATCCCCGTGACCGCGCCCGGCGTCGAGCAGAAGTCGGCCTGGCTGCAGGTGCGCCAGCAGCGTCCCGACTACGTGCTGCTGTGGGGCTGGGGCGTGATGAACTCCACCGCGCTGAAGGAAGCCGTGGCCACGGGCTACCCGCGCGAGAAGATGTACGGCGTGTGGTGGGCCGGCGCCGAGCCCGACGTGAAGGACGTGGGCGCGAATGCCAAGGGCTACAACGCGCTGGCGCTCAACACCTCGGGCACGCAGCCCAAGGTGATCCAGGACATCCTCAAGCAGGTGCACGAGAAGGGCCAGGGCACGGGCCCGAAGGACGAGGTGGGCTCGGTCCTCTACACGCGCGGCGTGATCATCCAGATGCTGTCGGTCGAGGCCGTGCGCCGCGCGCAGGAGCGCTTCGGCAAGGGCAAGGTCATGACGGGCGAGCAGGTGCGCTGGGGCTTCGAGAACCTCGCGCTCGACCAGAAGAAGCTCGACGCGCTGGGCTTCTCGGGCGTGATGCGTCCGGTGAGCACCTCGTGCCAGGACCACATCGGCTCGACCTGGGCGCGCGTCCACACCTGGGACGGCGCGCAATGGGGCGGCATGTCGGACTGGTACCAGGCCGACGAGCAGATCATCAAGCCGATGGCGAAGGCAGCGGCCGACAAGTACGCCACCGAGAAGAAGCTCACGCGTCGCGACGCGGCCGACTGCCAGAGCTGACGCTCTGGCAGGTGCCACCGGTCGACGGCACTCTCCCCCTACCCCCTCCCGCCAGGCGGAAGGGGGCCTGCCTCCCCTGCACGGGAGGCGATATCCGCAAAGGCATCGCTTCGTAGATGCATGTCTTTGCGGATGTCCGAAAGAACACCATGAGCCAACCCAACATCCTTCTCGACGTCAACGGCATCGAGGTCATCTACAACCACGTGATCCTGGTGCTCAAGGGCGTGTCGCTGACCGTGCCCGAGGGCGGGATCGTGGCGCTGCTGGGCGGCAACGGCGCGGGCAAGACGACGACGCTGCGCGCGGTGAGCAACCTGCTCGCGGGCGAGCGCGGCGCGGTCACCAAGGGCACGATCGAATTGCGCGGCGAGCGCATCGAGGCGCTGTCGCCGGCCGAGCTGGTCAAGCGCGGGCTGATCCAGGTGATGGAAGGCCGCCACTGCTTCGCGCACCTGACCATCGAGGAGAACCTGATGACGGGCGCCTACACGCGCACCGACGGCAAGGCCGCGGTGCAGCAGACGCTCGAGAAGGTCTATGCCTATTTCCCGCGCCTGAAGACGCGGCGCACCTCGCAGGCGGCCTACACCTCGGGCGGCGAGCAGCAGATGTGCGCGATCGGCCGCGCGCTGATGGCCAACCCGACGATGGTGCTGCTCGACGAGCCCTCGATGGGCCTGGCGCCGCAGATCGTGGAGGAGGTGTTCGAGATCGTGAAGGACCTCAACGCCAAGGAACGCGTGACCTTCCTGCTGGCCGAGCAGAACACCAACATGGCGCTGCGCTACGCCGACTACGGCTACATCCTCGAGAACGGCCGCATCGTGATGGACGGCGCGGCGCAGAGCCTGCGCGAGAACGAGGACGTGAAGGAGTTCTACCTCGGCGTGGGTGGGGCGGATCGCAAGAGCTTCCGGGATGTGAAGAGCTACAAGCGGCGCAAGAGGTGGCTGGCTTGATGTGTTTGCCTACTGCTTGCGTGTGGGGACGGGCTCGCGCCGATGGGGTACTCCCCTCCGCGAATGTCCCCCGCCTTCGGCTCCTCCTTTATTTCGCTGCGGGGAGTACCCCATCGACGCGAGCCGGGACGCAATCGTTGTTGAACCGCCGGCACCACCGCAGCGCCCACGTGCACAGGGCAGTGGGTGCTTCCCGCAGCGAAATCAAGGAGGAGCCCGAAGGGCGGGGGACATTCGCGGAGGGAAGTACCCGCTGTCCTGTGCACGCGCCCCGGACGCCCCTCTCGAAGCAAGACAGCAGAAATCCGAATTGAACAGATTGAAGGGTACGGACATGACCGACCACTACGACGCACTAGAGATCCGCGACCCTGCCGAACGCGAACGCGACCTGCTGGCCGCGCTGCCCCGACAGATCACCCAGGCCCAGACCGCCGCGCCCGCCCTCTCGAAGATCCTCGACGGCATCAAGGCCGCCGACGTCACCACGCGCGAGGCCCTCGCGAAACTACCGGTCACGCGCAAGTCGGAACTGCTCGAACTGCAGAAGCAAGGCCGCGAGAACGACCCCTTCGGTGGCTTCTCGGCCATTGCGCGCGGCACCCGCATGCCGCGCGTGTTCGCGAGCCCCGGCACCATCTACGAACCCGAGGGCGAGGCGCGCGACTACTGGCGCACCGCGCGCGCGCTGCATGCCGCGGGCTTTCGCAGCGGCGAGCTGATCCACAACAGCTTCAGTTATCACATGACACCGGCCGGCTCCATCATGGAGAGCGGCGCGCGCGCCGTCGGCTGTACCGTGTTCGCGGGCGGCACCGGCCAGACCGAACAGCAGCTCGAGGCCATGGTCGACCTCAAGCCCGAAGGCTATGCCGGCACGCCGAGCTTCCTCAAGATCCTGCTCGAGAAGGCCGAGGAGAAGGGCCAGAAGCTGCCCTGGCTCACCAAGGCCCTGGTCTCGGGCGAGGCCTTCCCGCCGAGCCTGCACGACTGGATCGCCGCGCGCGGCGTGAAGGGCACCCAGTGCTACGCCACCGCCGACCTCGGCCTCATCGCCTACGAGACCAGCGCGCGCGAAGGCCTGGTGCTCGACGAGGGCGTGCTGGTCGAGATCGTGCGCCCCGGCACCGGCGACCCCGTGCCCGACGGCGAGGTCGGCGAGATCGTCGTGACCACCTTCAACCCCGACTATCCGCTGGTGCGCTTCGGCACCGGCGACCTCTCGGCCGTGCTCGCGGGCACCTGCCCCACGGGCCGCACGAACAAGCGCATCAAGGGCTGGCTCGGCCGCGCCGACCAGACCACCAAGGTGCGCGGCATGTTCGTGCATCCCTCGCAGGTGGCCGACATCGCGCGGCGCTTTCCCGAGATCCAGCGCGCGCGGCTCGTCGTGTCGGGAGAGATGGGCGACGACCAGATGAACTTCCGGCTCGAATGCGCGGGCGCGCCCGAAGGCCTGGTGGTGCGCATCGCGGAGGCCGTGCGCGAGGTGACCAAGCTGCGCGGCACCATCGAGCTGGTGGCGCCCGGCAGCCTGCCGAACGACGGCAAGGTGATCGAGGACGCGCGCAGCTACAAGTAGCGCCGGTACAACCGGCGCGTCATCGCGCGCGCCAGCAGCACCGTGAGCGCCGCGTAGAGCGCGATCAGCACGACCATGAAGCCGGCCATCGCGCCGATGCCCTGCAGCGCCTGGACCGCGCCCACCGCGAGCGCGAACCAGAGGAACGCGAAGGCGATGCAGCCCAGTTGCACCAGTACGAAGCTCAGCAGCGCGGCCGACACCGCGCGGAACGGGCGCACCGGCCACAGGCCCGGGCGCGTGCCCAGCCAGCCGCCCCAGACCGCGAGCGCGCAGGCCACGACCGGAGGCAGGGCCCAGGTCAACAGCAACGCCCAGGGCCCGCCGTCCTGCGAGGCGCCGGCCCAGCGCGCCGCCGCGAGCGCGCTCCAGACCTGCAGCGACGCGAACAACGCCCCCACCAGCAGCGCCACCGCCGCGCGCGGCGAGGCACCGGCCGGCACCGTCGAGACCTCGTCGGGCGCGCGCGCATCGAGCGCCTCGGCCGCCGCCGAGCGGCTGCGGCGCAACGCGAAGCGCGCCGCGAGCCAGAGGCCCAGCACCAGCACCGCGAGCTGCACCAGCGACTGCAGCAGTGCCGCGAGTCCCAGGCTCAGGCGCGGCATCGCTCCGCCCAGCGCCTCGGCATAACGGCCGCCCGGCATGAACATCAGCTGCAGCTCGTAGAACAGCGGCGTGAGCGCGAGGTGGTTGAGCACCAGCACCAGCAGCCAGGCCCCGCCGAAACGCAGCCGCGCGCCGCCCGACAGCGCCACCCGCGGCACGCCCAGCCGCTCGAGCGCCTGGCGGCCGTGGCTCCAGGCCAGGCCGCCGATCAGCGCCCACGACATCGCCGTGCTCGCGGCCAGCAGGATCCACACGCCGGCCTGCGCGTAGGCGCGGCGGATCTGCGCCGCATCGTCGGTGCCCGGCAGCAGCAGCATCGCCATGTTGCCCGCGAGCAGCACGGCATCGAGGCCGACCGCGATCAGCGCGAAGTCGCGCGGCAGGCGCAGCGCGCGGGCATGGGCGGGGTCGGCGGTCGTCATCGGTCGGTACGTCGTGTCGCTGGAAATGGAAGACAGTCGCCACGAGCGTATCGGAGGACGGCGGGACCGCCGTGTAGGCTCAGTGCGCGAGTGCGGGTTCCCGCGCGGCGGGTTCGGGCCCCACGTAGACCGACTGCGGCCGGATCAGCCGCCCCTTCTGCACCTGCTCGCGCGCATGCGCGAGCCAGCCCGCTGTGCGACCGGCCGCGAACACGCAGGTGAAGCTCTCGCGGCCGAAGCCCAGCGCCTCGAGCAGCAGCGCCGTGTAGAACTCGACATTGGTCTCGAGCGGCCGGTCGGGTTTCTTCTCGCGCAGGATCGCGAGCGCGGCCTGCTCCGCGGCCTCGGCCAGCGCGAAGCGCGCGGCATCGACCCCGCCCTCGGCGCTGAGCCGCTTCAGCGCGCCCTTGAGCGCATCGGCGCGCGGATCGCGCACGCGGTAGATGCGGTGGCCGAAGCCCATCAGGCGCTGGCCCTCTGCCACGGCTGCCTCGAGCCAGGCGCGCGCATGGGCCGCGCTGCCGATGGCGTCGAGTGCATCGAGCACCGGCCCGGGCGCGCCGCCATGCAGCGGCCCCTTGAGCGCGCTGATGCCCGCGAGCACCGCCGAGGCCAGGCCCGCGCCGGTGGAGGCCACCACGCGCGCCGCGAAGGTCGAGGCATTGAGGCCGTGGTCGCAGACGGTGACGAGGTAGGTGTCGAGCGCCGCCGCCTGCGCCGCCGTGGGCGCGCGGCCATGCAGCATGCGCAGCATGTCGGCCGCGTGGCCCAGGCCTTCGTCGGGCGCGAGCGCCGGCACGCCGAGCCGCCAGCGCATCACCGCGCCCGTATAGACCGCCGGGCCCGCCAGCAGGCGCAGCGCGGTCGCGAGGTCGTCGCCGTCGGGCAGCCGCGCGAGCAGCGCGCGCACGGCCTCGATCGGCGGCAGGCGGCGCAGCTGCGCCTCGTCGCCGGGCTGCAGCCGTTCGAAGGCCTCGCGCCGCGCGCGCCCCAGCGCGACGCGCAGGCTGGCGGCATCGGGCGCGCGTTCGAAGAAGCCCTCGAACAGCGCGGCCGCCACGTCCTCGAACTGCCAGCGGCGCGCGATCTCGTCGAGCGTGTGGCCGCGGATCACCAGCCGGCCCGCCGCGCCATCCACCTCCGACAGCACGGTGTGCGCCGCCACCACGCCTTCGAGTCCATCGTCGTTCATCGTTTCATGCTCCATTCGTGTTCACGATGCGGACGATTCTGGCGCCGCTAACATTGACGTCAATCTTGATCCATTCCATCAACATGACCCGCTCCTCGCCCTGGCTTCCCGCCGCCGAAGCGCTCGCCCTGATGCAGGTGCGGCCCCAGACGCTCTATGCCGGCGTGAGCCGCGGCCGCATCCGCGCCAAGCCCGATGCCGCCGACCCGCGGCGCAGCCTCTACCACCGCGACGACGTGCAGCGGCTCGCGGCGCGCGCGCAGGGGCGGCGCAGCAGCGAGGCGGTGGCGAGCGAGGCGATCCAGTGGGGCGAGCCGGTGCTGCCCTCGGCCGTGTCGACCGTGGCCGGCGGGCGGCTCTGGTACCGCGGGCAGGACGCCTGCGCGCTGTCGATCGGGGCCACGCTCGAGGACGTGGCGGGCCTGCTGTGGGAATGTGCGCCGCCGCGCCTGTCTTCCTCCGGTGAGGCCACCGAGCGCGACGGCTTGCCAGCGCTGCAGGCGGGCCTGCGCGCGCTCGCACTGCGCGCGGCGATCGACCCGCCCTCGCGCGGCCGCTCGCCGCAGGCCTTGCGCGCCGAGGCCGCCGAGGTGGTGGGCACGCTGGCCGATGCGCTGATCGGCAAGGTGCCGGCGAGCGCCGCCGCGCAGCCGCTGCATGCGCGCCTCGCCGCGGCCTGGCGCCGCCCGCGCGCGGCAGCGCAATTGCGTCGTGCGCTGGTGCTGCTGGCCGATCACGAACTCAATGCCTCGACCTTCGCGGCCCGCGTCACGGCTTCCACCGGCGCCTCGCTCGCGGCCTGCCTGCTGACCGGCCTCGCGACCCTGACCGGCCCGCTGCATGGCGGCGCGGCGCGCGCCGTGCAGGCGCTGGTGCGGCAAGCCGAGCAGTCGAGCGCCGACGCGGCCGCGCGCGAGTGGCTCGCGCACGACCGGCCGCTCGCGGCCTTCGGCCATCCGCTCTATCCGGCCGGCGATGTGCGCTGCGCCGCGCTGCTCGAGGAACTCGAACTGCCGCCGGCCTTCGCGGCGCTGCGCGAGGCCGGCGAGCGCCTCGTGGGCGAGCCCGTCAACATCGACTTCGCGCTGGCCGCGCTCGCGGCCGTGCACAAGCTGCCGGCCGATGCGCCGCTGGTTCTGTTCGCGCTCGCGCGCAGCGTGGGCTGGACCGCGCACGTGCTCGAGCAGGCGGCCACGGGCCACCTGATACGGCCGCGGGCGCGCTACACGGGGCCGGCCGTCGCGCAGGACTGAAGCGCGGCCTCAGTGGTGCTGCAGCGCCGCCTCGTGCGCCAGCTCGAACAAGCGCACCATCTCGCGATTGAAGGCCGGCAGGTCGTCGGGCTTGCGGCTGGTCACGAGCTCATGGTCGACCACGACCTCCTGGTCGCTCCAGCGCGCGCCCGCGTTGCGCAGGTCGGCGCGCAGCGAGGGCCACGAAGTCATGCGCCGGTCCTTCACGCCGCCGGCATCGATCAGGGTCCAGGGCCCGTGGCAGATCGCCGCGATCGGCTTGCCGGCCTCGACGAAGGCGCGCACGAACGCGACCGCCTTCTCGTCGATGCGCAGGGCATCGGGGTTGACGACGCCGCCGGGCAGCAGCAGCGCATCGAAGTCGTCGGGGTTCGCCATCTTGAGCGGCACGTCGACCTCGAAGGTGTCGGCCGGATCGTGGTGCTTCCAGCCGCGCACGCTGCCGTCGAGCGGCGAGACGACCTGCGTTCTCGCGCCCGCGGCCTCCAGCGCCTTGCGCGGCTCGGTCATCTCGACCTGCTCGAAGCCGTCCGACACGAGGATCGCGACCGTCATTCCGTCCAGTGAAGAGGTGGTGATGGTGGGCATGGTGAATCACTCCTTGGGTGGGTTTCTCGAGGCAATGAAACTTCACCCTAGGCCCGAGCCATGCACGCCGCATCGGCCGGTGCCGGCCCCCTTTGTCGGACAGTTCGACGGCAGGCAACCTCCGCTTACCAGTTCGTGGAGATTGCGCGTATCCGTTGAATGGATTGCTGGCGCGCCGCCGTCGACGCCCCTCGCGCTCACAGCGCAGGAATCACTTCAACGATTGCGTTCTCCGTTGGAACACGTTTCACGGCTCCGGATTCAGGGTCGTAGAGGATGAGCACCTTGCTCAAGGCAAAGACAACACGCCCTTTGACTTGAAGGTCGCCTTCGGTGAAGGTAACGGATACGCATTGCACGCCAATTTCGGTGCTTCCTTGATCCGGCTTCGACTGCAACTCCAGGCGTCGGGCTCGATTTGCAAGGGAAACACATTTCTCCGGCGCGACGACGAAGTTGTCGATGTGCGTCTTGCCGGCAGACATTCCTACGATGGGAACAATCGTGAGCATCGCCGCGGCAACAAGGATCAGCACGACGCCGAGCAACATCACCAGTGGAGCGATCAGAATGCTGACCGGCATCCACCACGTCTTGTTGATGACGTATCGAACATCACTGACTTCCTGCTTCCGACTCTTCTGCTTCGTGGAACGTCGAGTGAAGATCTTTCTCTTGCGATAGAGATAGAGGACGACCAGCGCTATCAGCCAACCCGTGAAAAGCATGCCCAATGCATATCTGGTTTCCCAGAGGGTTTTCTTATAGAAGGCGAAGGTCCCAAGAGCTTCGAATCCCTTGGTGACAACCTGCAAGATGACCCAACTCGAAAGATCCAACATATCCATCGTTGAATCGATCAATTGCGCTCTTGGCATTCCGAATCGAGCTTCCGTCGCCAGCGCAACGCCGTAGCCCAACAGTGAAAGAACCACACCTACGAATGATGCGATCGCAAGAAAGCGCCCAATGAACGCAGAGAGGCCGATTTCCGAATCGTCACTCGCCTCTCTTCCTCGCGATTGCGCCTCCTCCTCTTGATTGCGCGTGACGCTACCTGCCTGCGCCACCCCTTTTTGCGAATCCACTCTGTTGTTCATCGATTGGCCCTCCCAAGCCTCGCATGTCCGCCCAAATCAGGCAGTTCTGCGAGTTTGCCAATCGACGACTCATCTGCAACCTATTCTTTGGCTACTTGTCCAATCCCGCGAGACAGACGTACTTGACCTCGAGGAAATCGTCGAGCCCGTACTTCGAGCCCTCGCGCCCCAGCCCCGACTGCTTGACGCCGCCGAACGGCGCCTCGGCGGTCGACACCAGGCCGGTGTTGACGCCCACGATGCCCGACTCCAGCGACTCGGCCACGCGCATGATGCGGCCGATGTCGCGGCTGTAGAAGTACGCGGCGAGGCCGAACTCGGTGTCGTTGGCCGCGGCGACGGCCTCCTCCTCGGTGTCGAAGGCGAAGATCGGCGCCAGCGGGCCGAAGGTCTCCTCGCGCGCGAACAGCATGTCGGCGGTGGCGCCGCCGATCACGGTGGGTTCGTAGAACAGGCCGCCGAGCGCATGGCGCTTGCCGCCGGCCAGCACCTGCGCGCCCTTGGCCACGGCGTCGGCCACGTGCTCCTCGATCTTCTCGACCGCCTTGGCATCGATCAGCGGGCCCTGGTTGACGCCGGCCTCGGTGCCGTCGCCGACCTTGAGCGCCTGGACCCTGGCCACCAGCTTCTGCGTGAAGGCCTCGAGCACGCCGCGCTGCACGTAGAGGCGGTTGGCGCAGACGCAGGTCTGGCCGGTGTTGCGGTACTTCGACACCATCGCGCCCTCGACGGCCGCGTCGATGTCGGCATCGTCGAACACGATGAAGGGCGCGTTGCCGCCGAGCTCGAGCGAGAGCTTCTTGATGGTGTCGGCCGACTGCTTCATCAGCGTGCGGCCGACCTCGGTGGAGCCGGTGAAGGTGAGCTTGCGCACGATCGGGCTGCGCGTCATCTCGCCGCCGATCTTGCTGGCCGAGCCGGTGAGCACCGACAGCAGGCCCTTGGGCACGCCCGCGCGCTCGGCCAGTTCGGCGAAGGCCAGCGCCGAGTACGGCGTCTGCGTGGCGGGCTTGACCACCATCGCGCAACCCGCGGCCAGCGCGGGGCCGGCCTTGCGCGTGAGCATGGCGGCCGGGAAGTTCCAGGGCGTGATGGCGGCCGTCACGCCCACGGGCTGCTTGAGCGCGAGGATGCGGCGGTCGGCCTGCGGCGCGGGAATGGTGTCGCCGTAGACGCGGCGCGCCTCCTCGGCGAACCACTCGATGAACGAGGCGGCATAGGCGATCTCGCCGCGGCTCTCGGCCAGCGGCTTGCCCTGCTCGGTGGTCATGATCAACGCGAGGTCGTCGACGTTGGCCAGCATCAGGTCGTTGAGCTTGCGCAGGATCGCCGAGCGCTCCTTGGCGGGCAGCCGGGCCCAGCCCTTCTGGGCCTTCTCGGCGGCCGCGATGGCGCGCTCGGTTTCGGCCGTGCCGCACATCGGCACGGTGCCGATGGTCTCGCCGTTGGCGGGGTTGGTCACCGCGACGGTGGTGCCGTCGTCGGCATCGATCCAGGCGCCGGCAACGTAGGCCTGCTGGCGCAGCAGGGTCGGGTCTTTGAGTCGAAGGGCGGGCATCGGGCAGGGTCTCCGGGTCGTCGTTGCTGAAAGGGGAAACGACGAGGGGACCACGCCCGGGCCCGGGCCGCAAGCCGTGCGCGCCAAATCCGCGCGTGCGGCTCGGGTTTGAAGACCTACTTGCAGCTCGCGGGCAGGGCCTTCTCGGCCAGGCCCTCGCCGGCGCCGCAGGTCCAGCGCAGGCCGTCGCCGGCGGGCGCGGGCTCCATCAGCAGCGTGCCGCGCGCGGTCTGCACCTCGACCACCATGGTGTCGCTGTCGAGCCGCAGCGCGGTGCCGTCGGACAGGGTGTCGCTCAGCCCCGCGGCCTCGAGGCTCTCGGGGATCTCCTCCTTCTCGCGGTAGTACTCGGCGAGCGCGAGGCGCACCGGCGCGCCGTTGGCCCAGGCCTGCGCGACCACCGCGCGCGATTGGTACTCCTGGTAGGCGGGCAGCGCCACCGCGGCCAGGATGCCGATCACGGCCACCGTCACCAGGATGCCGAGCGCGCCGCCGCCGGCGCGCCCCGCGTAGGGCACGAACAGGCCCAGCAGGTAGGCCGCGGGATTGCGCTCGGGCAGGCGCGCGGCCGGATCGATGGCGCGCGCCACGCGCTTGGTGAGCCAGGGGTAGCCGCCGACCACCTCGTGGAACGAGCCCCAGAAGCCGGCATTGGCGCGCGACTGCGCCGCATAGGCGTTCATGTCGACGTTGCGCCACTGGTGCGCGCCGGCGGCCAGCGCCAGCAGCGCGCGCGGCGCGGAGTCGAGCTGCTCGCAGCAGGCGGCGCCGTGCAGGTCGCAGGTGTATTCCTTGGCGCGCGCATAGGCCGCGCCCAGCAGCGGCAGCCACAGCACCGGCGCGCGCCAGAAGTGGCCCGTGAGGTGCTTGCGCCGGATGTGGCCGAGCTCGTGGCCGATGTAGAAGTTGATGCCGTCGGGCTGCGGCTCCATGGCGTCGACCACGTCCGACAGCAGGATCACGAAGTCGCGGCCGAGGAAGCGGGTGGCGAAGGCGTTGAACATGCCGTCGCCGTGCAGCAGGTAGGCCTCGGGCGGCTTGGCGATGCCCAGGCGCGCGCAGCAGGCCTCGAAGCGCGCGTTGAGCTCGGGCAGCTGGGTCGGCGAGAGCTTCACGCCGGTGCCCTTGATCCAGGCGATCAGCGCCGAGTGCGCGAAGCAGTAGCCGATGAAGCCCATCAGCAGGTAGAGCAGCAGGATGCCGAAGGTGCCCACCAGCAGGGCCAGCCAGACCAGCAGGCCGAGCACGAGCGTGATCGCGCCGAGCGTGCGCTCGCGCGGATAGACCAGAGGATCCATGTGTGTTTTCCCTTCTTTTGTCGCGGCCCGGCGGGCCGCACCGTCGTTGCGGCATGCGCGCCCCCCATGGCGCGTCTCCCAGGGAAACATCATGCCCGAGCCGCGCGGCGCGACGGTGGCGCCCCTCCTTCCGCAGGAGCCTCTTCCCGCATCGCCGTGTGGACTAGGGCTTGTGGGGATTCGTCAGCGCATGGTCAGCCTTTAAGATCGCGCCCGCTTTCAATTTCCCTTCATTCCTTTTTCCTCTTCCGGGGGTCCTCTCCATGAAAAAACTGCTAGCCCTGACGGCGATCGCCGCTGTTGCCATCGGCGCCCACGCCCAGGACTACCCGAGCGGCAAGCCCATCAGCATCGTGGTGCCCTTCGCCGCCGGCGGCCCCACCGACCGCGTCGCGCGCGACCTGGCCGAGGCGCTGCGCAAGCCGCTGGGCGGCGCCAGCGTGGTGATCGACAACGTGCCCGGCGCGGGCAGCTCGATCGGCGCGGCCAAGGTGGCGCGCGCGGCACCGGACGGCTACACGCTGCTGCTCAACCACATCGCGATGTCGACCATCCCGACGCTGGTGCGCAACGTGCCGTTCAAGGTCGAGAGCGACTTCGAGTACCTGGGCATCATCAACGACGTGCCGATGACGCTGATCGCCAAGCCCAGCCTGCCGGCCAACAACTACAAGGAACTGACCGACTGGATCGCCGCCAACAAGGGCAAGATCAACCTCGGCAACGCGGGCGTGGGCTCGGCCTCGCACCTGTGCGGCCTGCTCTACCAGAGCGCGATGAAGACCGAGATGACGCCCGTGCCCTACAAGGGAACGGCTCCGGCCATCACCGACCTGATCGGCGGCCAGATCGACCTGCTGTGCGACCAGACCACGAACACCTCGCCGCAGATCGAGGGCAAGAAGGTCAAGGCCTATGCCGTGACCACGCCCAAGCGCCTGACGGTGCCGCTGCTCAAGGACCTGCCCACGCTGCAGGAGTCGGGCCTGAAGGACTTCCAGGTCACGATCTGGCACGGCCTGTACGCGCCCAAGGGCACGCCGGCACCGGTGCTGAAGAAGCTCAACGACGCGCTGAAGGTCGCGCTCAAGGACCCAGACTTCCTGAAGAAGGAAGAAGCGCTGGGCGCCGTGGTCGCGGTCGATGGCCGCATCGAGCCCGATGGCCACAAGAAGTTCGTGCAGGCCGAGATCGCCAAGTGGAGCCCGATCATCAAGGCCGCCGGCGTCTACGCCGACTGAGCGCCGATCGCTTCGCAGAAACAGAAAAGCCGCCTGGCCCTTCGCGGGGCCAGGCGGCTTTTTCATGGCCGCTCGTGCGCCGTCAGGGCTGGGTCACGGTCCAGAGCTCGAAGCTGCGGCGCTGGTCGACCAGGCGCGGCGTGCGCGCGGTGAACACGAAGTTGCTGATCGAGGTGCCCTGCGCGTACTGGCGGTTGCTGCCGGTGCCCGGCGCGCAGTGGGTGTCCTGGGCGCCCGAGGGCTGGCAGTAGGCGATCACCTTGCGCAGGTTGGAGCGCAGCGTCACGCTCTCGCTGTAGCGCACGGTGTTGCCCGGCGCGCGGCCGAAGATG
The DNA here is from genome assembly GCF_025376855.1 of Variovorax endophyticus. Taxonomy (NCBI): domain Bacteria; kingdom Pseudomonadati; phylum Pseudomonadota; class Betaproteobacteria; order Burkholderiales; family Comamonadaceae; genus Variovorax; species Variovorax endophyticus. The sequence goes on along the minus strand of NZ_JAHUTH010000032.1, from coordinate 75,185 downwards.
CCCAGCGAGATCGGCGCATAGGCACCAGAGGGAACGCTCCAGCCGTCGGTGTTGCCGGCGGCGCTGAAGTCCACGTTGTTGGACGAGGGGTCGTTGGGATCGATGGCCGGGAACACCAGGCCGCGGCCGGTGTTGCGGGTCTCCTCGAGCAGTTCGGCGCGCAGCGCCGGCGTGAGCTCGACCAGCGCGGCCGCGCGCGCCTCGGCGATCGTCGGCACGCGCGAGAAGGTGCGCGCGTACTGGACCACGTTGGGCCGCTCGGGGTCGACATGGAAGAACTCGAGGCGCCACACGGCCTGGTCGGGCAGCGCGGCGAGCTGAGCGTCGGTGAAGGCCGGTGCGGCGAACAGGTTGCCGCTGTCGATGTCGGACGGACTGCCGGCCTGCGTGGCGTCGCGGTATTGCGCCGCCATGCGCCACACGGGCGAAGCCAGCGGCGTGCCGCCCTGCGAGCCGTCGGCCGTGAGCACCAGCGTGGTGATGCTGCCGTTGGGCACCAGCACCAGCGAGCGGCCCGGCAGCGCGGTCGAGGTCGCCACCACCTTCGAGAACAGCGGGTTGCCCTGCGCGTCGCGCCGGTTGTCGACGCTGACGGTGTAGCCGACCGAATGGAACACCAGGTTCTGGTGCTTGAGGAAATCCTTCATGTCCAGGTGCGGCCGCACGCTGGCGCGGTAGGCGTTCTCGTTGCCGACCAGCTTGAGCGCGCCGCCGACGATGCGCGCGTTGAAGACGTCGTTGTCGGTGTTGCCGAGCACGTCGGTCCAGCGGTAGGTGAGCGCGACATCGCCGTTGGCGTAGAAGTACTCGAAGTTGCCGCGGTCGTGCTTGAGGTTGGTCGGGCCGGCGCGGAACAGGCTCTCGAAGGAACGGCGCGCGCCGCTCTCGACGCGGCCGATGCGCGCGCCGAACGAGACGAAGTTGGCCGGGTCGTCGCCCACGAACAGCGTGCGGCAGGCCGGAGCGACCACGTTCGACGCGTCGCCGTAGGCATTGCCGTCGCCGTTGACGGTGCTGTTCACGCGCTGCGCGAGCGGCAACGCATAGCAGGCGTTGAGGCGCTCGAGCAGTGCCTGCACCATCTGCGGCGTGGGCGGCTGCTGCACGGCCTCGGCGGAGATCGCCGGCAAGGGTTCGATCCGCGCATCGCCGCTGCGGAACACCAGCGACACCGGCGCGCTGTCCTCGCCGGCCGGCAGCGACTTGACGGTGATCTCGATGCTCGCGGCGCTGCCGTCGGGGCGCACCGAGACGCTCAGGGTGTCGAGCACGCGGTCCTGGCCGGTGCCGTCGGCGCTGAAGGCGCCGCCGATCGGATCGATGGTGGTGCCCAGCGCGCTCAGCAGCGGCTGCAGCGCATCGAGCAGCTGCTTGACCTGCGCGCCGATCGTGCCGGCCGTGACCGTGCCGGCGTTGGCCTGCACCGCCTCGAGCAGCTTCGCGGGATCGCCGCCGGGCGCGAGCCGCGACACCACCACGGTGGTCAGCGGCGTGACGTTGGCGGTGCCGGTGGCGCTGCTCGCGGTGGTGCTGTAGAGCACGAGGTCGTCGCGCACCGCCTGGATCACCAGCGGCGCCTTGGTGCCCGCGGGCAGCGTGCAGCTGTAGCGGCCGTCGTCTCCGGTGCGGACCTCGCAGACCTTGGCGCCGGTCTGGTCGAACACGGTGAGCGCGGCGCCCGCGAAGGGCGCGCCGGTGGCGGCCGTGCCGCTGAGCGTGGTGGTGGATGCGGCCGGCGGCGTGGTGCCGCCGCCGGAAGAGGAGGGCGGGATGAAGCCGAAGCCGCCGCCGCCGCCCCCACCACCGCCGCCGCAGGCGGCGAGCAGCGCGAGGGTCATCGCGGACAGGGCCAGGGGGATTCTTCGCACGGGCAGGGACATGGTCGAGCTCCTCTCTCTCTTGGTGTTGTCGGGGTTGGGATGGATCGGCTCCGGTGAATCCGGAGACTGCGGAAACGATATCTTTCGTTTTCGCTCGGCGAATGGTGCAAATGCACCATTCACACATCCCGCGCCCTCCCCTGAACGGGTGATGCGTGAGCGGCGCCAGCTTCCGAAGATCGAACCCGATGAGTACTCCCGGGCTACAAGATTTCAGCGGGCTCCTGCTGCGGCTGTACCGACACGCGCACGAACTGCCGATCGACGACTTCCAGGACGCGGCGCTGCAGCTGATCAAGCCGGTGCTGCCCTTCGACTCCTGCATGTGGGGCACGGCCTCGCGCGGCACGGCCGGCATCGACATCCACACGCTGCACCTGCACAACCAGTCGATGGAGATGATCGAGAGCTACGAGCGCGTGAAGCACCTCGACACCGCGGCCGCCGAGGTCGCGCGCCGCCCGCGCACCACGCTGGCCTTCAATGCCGACGCCTGGTTCTCGGGCCGGCACCAGGGCGCGCTGCGCGAGCACGGCCGGCGCCACGAGCAGGCCAACTTCTTCATCACCTCGGACGTGAATGCCGCGAGCGGGCTGGTGCACTGGATCACGCTGTTCCGCGCCGACGCCGAGGCCCATGGCACGCCCGAGGAGACGCAGCTGCTGTCGGCGCTGGCGCCGCATGCGATGCAGGCGCTGTCGCTCAACCGCATCGTGCACCTCGACCGGCTCGAGGCCCCGCTGGGCGGCACGCCCGGCGGCTCGGCCATCGGCGACCTGCACGGCGTGCTCTACCACGCCGACAGCGCCTTCGAGGAACTGCTGCGCCGCGAATGGCCGGGCTGGCACGGCCGCACGCTGCCCGGCGCGATGCTCGAGGCCTTCCTGCAGGGGCAGCCGCGCTATGCGGGCCGCGCCCTCGTCGCGAGCCACCACGTCGAGCAGCGGCTGCTGTTCCTCAAGTGCCGCGCGCGCTGCCGCGCCGACGACCTGACGCCGCGCGAGCACACCATCGCGCAACTGGTGGCGCGCGGCAACACGCACAAGGAGATCGCGGCGATGCTGCACCGCGCGCCGGCCACGGTGCGCAACCACATCCAGTCGATCTACGAGAAGCTCGAGGTCGGCAACGTGGCCGGCCTGATCCAGGAACTGGGCCGCGCCGGCTGAACGGCGCGCCCATTCGCGGCCCTCGCGCTACTTGGGCCGGATCGCGTCGGCCGTGCCCTGGATGAAGGCCTTGATGCTCTCGATGTCGTCGGCCGACAGCTTGCCCGTGAAGTCGGGCATGCCGCGCGCCATCGCCGGGCCCTTGAGCACGAACTTGTCGAGGTTCTCGATGTAGGCGGAATCGAGGTAGCCGAGGTTCGGGATGTTGCCGCCGCGGTCCACGCCGGGCACGCCGTGGCAGAAGACGCAGTTGCTGACGTAGAGCATGGTGCCGGCCTGGACCTTGGCCGGGTCGTACTTCACGCCCTGCACCAGCTTGCTCATGCGGTACTGCACGAAGTCCGGCATCTTGGCCGTGCCGCCGACCGCGAAGGTGTAGACGGTGCCCGGGCCCTGGCGCTCGGTGGCGCGCTGCGCGAGGCCGTACACGCCGCCCCAGCCCACGGCCACCGACACGTACTGCTTGCCGTCGACCATGTAGGTGGCGGGCGCGGCGACCACGCCGGTGCCGGTGGGCGTCTCCCAGAGCTTGTCGCCGTTGCGCGCGTCGTAGGCCACGAGCCGGCCGTCGGCCGTGCCCTGGAACACCAGGTTGCCCGCGGTGGTGAGCGTGCCGCCGTTCCACGGCGACACATAGTCCACGCCCCAGGCTTCCTTCTGCTTCACCGGATCCCAGGCCACGAGGCGACCGAAGGGCTTGCTCGTGGGCGGCTCGACGTTGGCGAACTTGCCGGTATTCCAGCCCAGCGCGGCATGCGGGCGGCCCGGCGCGTTCTGGTCGAACTTCCAGTCCTTGTCGTCCATCAGGTTCAGCGGCACGTGCTGCGCGGGCAGGTAGGCCAGGCCGGTCTGCGGATTGAAGGACATCGGGTGCCAGTTGTGCGCGCCGAAGGGGCCGGGGATGCTGTCGCCGGGCTTCTCGTTCTGGCGCGCGGCGGCGATCTCGATCGGCCGGCCGTTCTTGTCGTAGCCCGTGGCCCAGTTCACTTCGACGAAGTTCTTCGCCGAGATGAACTTGCCGTTGGTGCGGTCGATGACGAAGAAGAAGCCGTTCTTCGGCGCATGCAGCACCACCTTGCGCTGCTTGCCGTCGACCTTGATGTTGGCCAGGATCATCGGCTGCGTGGAGGTGTAGTCCCAGTTGTCGCCGGGCGTCTCCTGGTAGTGCCAGACGTACTTGCCGGTGTCGGGGTTGAGCGCGACCACCGAGCCCAGGTAGAGGTTGTCGCCGCCCTTGGGGCTGCGTGCCTTGTGGGCCCAGGGCGAGCCGTTGCCGGTGCCGATGTACATCAGGTTGAGCTCGGGATCGAAGGCCATCGAGTCCCACACGGTGCCGCCGCCGCCGGCCTCCCAGTACTTGCCGTCGGGGTCCCAGGTCTTGGCGGCGCGCGCCATGGCCTCGTCCTCGAAGGGCTTGGCCGAGTCGCCGGGCACGGTGAACCAGCGCCACTTCTGTTCGCCCGTGGCCGCGTCGTAGGCCGTGATGTAGCCGCGCACGCCGTACTCGGCGCCGCCGTTGCCGATGATCACCTTGCCCTTGAAGACGCGCGGCGCGCCGGTGATGGTGTAGCTGCCCTTCTGGCCCTCGATGGTGTTCTTCTCCCAGAGCTTGCGGCCGGTGGCGGCATCGAGCGCGATCAGGCGCCCGTCGAACGCGCCCACGTAGACCTTGCCCTGGTACAACGCAACGCCTCGGTTCACCACGTCGCAGCAGCCCTTGAAGCCTTTGGACCTATCGACCTCGGGATCGAAGGTCCACAGCTTCTGGCCGGTGCGCGTGTCGATCGCATGCACCACGCTCCACGAGGCCGTGACGTACATGATGCCGTCGACCACCAGCGGCGTGGCCTCGACGCCGCGCGTGGACTCGAGGTTGTACGACCAGACCAGGCCGAGCTGCTTCACGTTGCCGGCGTTCACCTGGTCGAGCTTGCTGAAGCGGGTCTCGGCGTAGTCCAGCCCGATGCTGGGCCAGTCGGGCGTCTGCTTCTGCGCCGCGTTGGCGCGGATGAAGCCGCCGTCGACGCGCCGGGCGGCCGCCGCGGCACGGTCTTGGGCGGAGGGCCCGCTGCCCTGCGCCGAGGCGATCGATGCGAGCGCGAACAGCCATGCGGCGGCCAGCGCCGCCAGCGCGGAGGAATTCCTTCTTCGGGTCATCGTGGGTCTCCTTGTGCCCAGAGAATCGTCCGGGCGGCGCGCGCGTTCACCTTCGGGATTTCCCCGATCCGGTGCTGTTCCATTGCGGAACACATTCGATGCTGGTCCCGGTACCCCACGGAGGCGATGGCACATGACCCTCGACAGGCTGGGCACGGCGAACGCGCCGCGCCAACTCTTCGCCACCACGCCGGCACAGCGCGTGGCACTCGCGCGGCAGCAGTTCTTCGAGGAAGGCGTGCGGCCCTCGGGCCTCGTCGGCGAAGCGGTGCTGCAGTCGTGGATGCGCTGCTGCCGCACCCACAGCGACCGCCAGCGCATCGTGCCCTTCGATCCCGTCACGCCGAGCCGGCTGCATGCCACGCTGGCGCGCAACCGCGAGCTGCTCGAGGTGGCGCGCCAGGAGCTCGCGACCATGGAGCATTCGCTCGCGGGCACCGACTGCCGCGTGATCCTCACCGACCGCGACGGCGTGGTGGTGCACGTCACGCACGAGTCCGCGCCCGCGCACCAGCCGGTGCTGCGCAAGACCGCGCGCGTGGGCGTGAACATCTCCGAGCGCGTGGTGGGCACCACCGCGCCGGGCATCGTCGCGAGCACCGGGCTGGCCTGCACGGTCGACGGCGCCGAGCACTACTTCGACGTGCTGCGCGAGATGCAGTGCGCCGCGGCACCGATCCGCGGCATCGACGGCCGGCTCGCGGGCGTGCTCGACCTCACGGTGGAGGCGCAGCGCTTCGGCTTCGACGCCGCCTCGATGGTGGCGCTCTATGCGACCACGATCGAGAACCGCCTCTTGCAGGCGCAGTCGCGCGAGCAGCTGATCCTGCGCTTCCAGGCCAGCCCCACGCTGCTGGGCACGCCGCTCGAGGGCCTCGCGGGCATCGCGTCGGACGGCACCATCGCCTGGCTCAACGGCGCGGGGGCGCGGCTCATCGGCCACCTGCCCGAGCAGCCCGATGCGCGCGGCGTCGAATGCCTGCTGGGCCTCGACCTCGCGAGCCTGCTGCGGCTGGGCCGGCGCGAGTCGGCGCAGCCGCTGCGGCTGGCCAGCGGGCTCGGCGTGTGGGTGCAGGCGCGGCTGCAAGGGGCCGATGGCGTCGACTTCGGACACGCGGTGGCGCTGGCGCAGCGCGTCGAGGCACCGGCGCCGGCACAGGAGCCGCCGCAGCAGATGCAGCAGGAGGACACGCCGGAGCAGCAGTCCGCCGATGCGCCGGCCGCGCCACAGGCCGGCACGCTGCGCGAGCACAGCCGCAAGCTGATCGAGGAGACGCTGGCCGCGCACGGCGGCAACGTGTCGCAGGCGGCGCGGCAATTGCGCGTGTCGCGCGGCACGCTGTACCGGCGGCTGCGCGGCTGGGAACAGGGGAGCGACGAGCCCGGCGACGCCTAGCTCACTCGCCCTCGCGGCCCGAGCCCGCCTCCACCGGCTGCGATTCGAGCAGCACGCAGATCGCGCGCACCTGCTGCTCGATGATCTTCGCCACCTCGGCGCGGCGCGCCGGCCCCATGCGGCTGGAGATCGCGGCCACGCTCACGGCCGCGATCGGGTTGTCGGGCGGAAAGGCGACGCCGATGGCGGCCGCGCCCGGCGTGGCCGCGCTGTCGAGGAAGGAATGGCCCTGAGCGCGCGTCTGCGCGATGGCCTCGCGCAGGAAGCCCGGCGCGAAGGCGGCGCCGAACTTCGCATAGCGCGCCTCGTTGGCGGCCACGATCAGTTCGGCTTCGGCCTCCGGCAGCGCGCTGAGGATCGCGAGGCCGCCCGCGCCCACGCCCATGGGCCGGCGGATGCCGACGTCGAGCGTCAGCGCCTTGATCGGATAGGCACCGAGCGCGCGGCTGGTGCAGATCGATTCGGGGCCGCGCCGCTCGCTGAGGTAGACCGTGTCCTGCGTGAGTTCGGCGACGGTGCGCAGCGCCGGCTCGCACAACTCGCTCAGGTGGTAGCGCGGCTGGGCCAGCATGCCGAGCTCGTGCAGCAGCGGGCCCAGGTGGTACTTGCGCGTGAGCAGGTCGCGCACCAGCAGGCCCTCGACCTCGAGCCGCTGCAGCATGCGAAAGCAGGTCGACATCGGCAGGCCGCTGAGGCTCACGACATCGGCGATGCGCATGCCGCGCCGCCCGCGCGAGGCCACCACGCGCAGCATGCCCACCACGCGCTCGATGCTCTGCGTGCCCGAACGCGCGGCGGCGGCCGGCGGCGGGGCGGTCTTGGCGGTGGTGCGGCGTTTAGTTTCCACGATGCGGCAGTAATTCGGGTTGCTCCCCAATGGGGAAGAATTTCCCTCGACTGTAATCGGTGGATCGAAACCCAAGGACTGCCACATCGTGGAAGTCGAAAGCCGAACAAGATGCCCCAGACGATGACCGAGAAGATCCTGGCCCGCGCCGCCGGCCGGCCGCGCGTGGCGCCGGGCGAGGAGATCACGGCGCGGCCCGATTTCGTGATCGCCTACGACTTCCCGGGCTACACCGACGTGTTCTTCAAGGAGACGCGCGAGGACTTCGGCATCGAGAAGGTCGCGAGCCCCGAGCGCTTCGTGCTGTTCATCGACCACATGGTGCCGGCCACCGCGCCGAAGGAAGAGGAGCTGCACAAGATCACCCGCGCCTGGGGCAAGGAACAGGGCGTGCCGGTGCACGAGCGCGAGGGCATCGGCCACCAGGTCGCGGCCGAGCTCGGCTATGCCACGCCGGGCGCCTTCGCCGTGCACTTCGACGGCCACGTGAGCCAGCTCGGCGCCTTCGGCACCTTCGCCTTCGGCGCGCGCAAGGGCGTGCTCGAGTCCTTCGTGACCGAGACGCTGACCCTGACCGTGCCCGCGACGGTCAAGGTCGAACTCACGGGCACGCTGCAACCCGGCGTGATGGCGCGCGACGTGTTCCATCACATGGTGCGCGTGATGGGCCCGGCCTCCTGCCGCTTCAAGGTGGTGGAGCTCTGCGGCCCCGTCATCGACGCCATGAGCATCGAGGGCCGCCAGACCCTCTGCGGCCAGGCCATGTTCCTGGGCGCGACCACGATGCTGATCGCGCCCGATGCGAAGACCCTGGCCTACGTGCAGGGCCGCTCGAAGATCGCGCTCGACCCGGTCTACCCCGATGCCGATGCGGCCTACGAGCGCGTGGTGACGATCGACGTCTCGGCGCTCGAGCCCATCGTCGTGATCCCGCCGAGCCCCGCCAACACGCGCGACCTCCAGGACTACACCGGCATCGAGGTGCACACCGGCTACCTGGGCTCGTGCGCCAGCGGCCGGCTCGAAGACCTGCGCATCGCGGCCGAGGTGCTGCGCGGGCGCCGCATCCAGCCGGGCTTCCAGCTGCACGTGGTGCCGACCTCCAAGGCGATCATGGCGGCGGCCGCGCGCGAGGGGCTGATCGAGGTGCTGGTCGAGGCCGGCGCCTTCATCAGCTCGCCGAGCTGCGACTACTGCTTCGGCCGCATCGCCACCATGAGCGACGGCCAGCGCGCCGTGTCCACCGGCACGCTCAACACGCCGGGCCGCATGGGCAGCGTGGATTCGGAGATCTACATCTGCAACGCGGCCGTGGTCGCCGCCTCGGCGCTCGAGGGCCGCATCGCCGATCCGCGGCCCTACCTGGCGGCGGCGCGCGAGGGAGTTTCCGCATGAGCCTCGAGAACCTGCGCGGCCGCGCGGCCTGGGTCTTCGAGGAAGACGACTACGACATCGACCTGATCGTCGGCGTGCGCAACATCAAGATCACCGACGTGAAGGAACTGGCCGCGCTGGCCATGGCCGACTACATGCCCGGCTTCGCGGCCGGCGTGCACAAGGGCGACCTGCTGGTCGGCGGCCACAACTTCGGCTACGGCCATCCGCACTACCCGGCCATGCGCGCCATGCGGCACCTGGGCATCGCCGCTGTGATCGCCGAATCCTTCTCGCCGGGCTTCTTCCGCGGCGAGACCAGCATGGGCTTTCCGCTCGTGAGCTGCCCGGGCATCCGCGCGGCCACGGCGCGCGGCGACGAGCTCACGGTCGACTGGGACACCAACGAAGTGAGGAACCTGCGCTCGGGCCAGACGTTGATGCTGCAGCCCTTCTCCGAATCCGAGCGCGGCATGCTCGACGCGGGCGGACTCATTCCCTACCTGAAGCGCCGCGTGGTCCCCGCGAGCTGAGCCCTTCTTCTTTTCCCTTGCAGCGAGTTCATGGCGCAGCGCCCATGTCGGGTCGCCACGCCCTTTTTCTGGAGACACACGATGACTTCATCCCGCCAGGCCCTGCGCCAGCGCATCACCCACGGCCCGACGCTCTGGTTCGGCGGCGCGCAGGACGCGCTGTCGGCCCTGCTGGTCGACCAGTCCGAGTTCGACGGCATCTTCAGCACCGGCTTCGGCGTTTCCGCCGCGCTGCTGGGCCAGCCCGACATGGAGCTCTACACGCTGAGCGAGAACGTCGCCACCGTGAACCGCATGGCGAACGTGGTGCGCAAGCCGATCTTCGTCGACGCCGACACGGGCTACGGCAGCGTGCTCAACGTGGGCCGGGCGGTGCGCGAGTTCGAGAAGGCCGGCGCCGCGGCGCTGCAGCTCGAGGACCAGTTGAGCCCCAAGCGCTGCCCGGCCGCGGCGGCGCCCTCCACGCTGGTGTCCATCGACGACGCGGTGGCGCGCATCAAGGCCGCGCTCGATGCGCGCCAGGACCCCGACCTGCTGATCGTCGCGCGCACCGATGCCCAGGACCCCGGCGAGGCGCTCGAGCGCGCCGCGCGCTATGCCGAGGCCGGCGCCGACCTGATCCAGCCGATCTCGCGCACCTTCGAGCGCTACGAGCAGCTGGTGCAGCTGCGCGAGGCCTGCGGCCGCCGGCTGTCGCTGATGCTGATGGCCGGCACCTGGATGACGGCGCTGACGCGCGAACAGATCGAGAGCGTGGCGGCCTTCGCGAGCTATCCGATCGCGGGCCTGCTGACCACCGTGCACACGGTGCAGGCCAACCTGCGCGAGCTCGCGCGCCGCCGCTCGGGCGATTTCGCCGACCTGCCCTTCGCCCAGACCTCGATGGCCGACTTCAAGCACATCATCGGCTGGCATGCACTCGAGGAGCGGCAGGCGCACTACGAGGTCCGCTGAGCCGGCCCCGTCCGTTTTCCCATCAGAAGAATCAGGAGCACACGTGCGTACCCTCACCCTCATCGGCCGTGTCCTCACGGCGGGATCCCTGGCGCTGGCCTTCGGCGGCGCCGCCCTGGCGCAGGACGCGGCCTATCCGACCAAGCCGATCCGCCTGGTCGTTCCCTATCCGCCGGGCGGCGCCACCGACGTGGCCGCGCGCATGCTGGGCCCGCGTCTGCAGGAGGAGCTGGGCCAGACCGTGCTGGTCGACAACCGGCCCGGCGCGGGCGGCAACATCGCCATGGTCAACGTGATGCAGAGCCCCGCCGACGGCCACACGCTGGCGGTGACGCTCACGGGCATGCTGTCGATCAACCCGGTCATCTACAAGAAGGCGGGCTTCCAGGCGTCGGACTTCGTGCCGGTCGCGCGCGTGTCGCTGGCGCCGCTCTTGCTGGTGGTGCCCGAGAAGTCGCCGTACAAGAACGTGCAGGAACTGCTGGCCGCGGGCAAGAAGGCCGGCAAGGGCGGCATGCCCTACGGCTCGGCCGGCGCGGGCGGGCTCTCGCACCTGGCGTCGGAAGCCTTCAACGCCAACGCCGACGGCAACTTCACGCACGTGCCCTACAAGGGCGGCGCGCCGCTGGTGCAGGCGCTGATGGCCAACGAGGTGAGCTGGGGCCTGCTGGGCACGGGCGACGTGCGCAGCTTCATCCAGTCGGGCAAGCTCAAGGCCATCGGCCAGCTGCGCAACGGCCGCTCCGAGCTGTGGCCCGAGGTGCCGACCCTGACCGAGCAGGGCGTGCCCGGCGGCGTGGACTTCGACGTCTGGTTCGGCGTGGTCGCGCCCGCGAAGACGCCGCCCGCGGTGGTCAAGCTGCTCGGCGAGAAGATCGCCAAGATCACGGCCGAGCCGGCCTTCCGCAAGCGGCTCAACGACCTCGGCGGCGTGGCGCCCGCGACCGGCAACACGCCCGAGGCCTTCGCCGAGGTGCTCAAGCGCGAGCTCGCGATCCTGCCGAAGGCGGCGCAGGACGCGGGCCTGCAGCTCGATTGAGTTCCTAGCGCTTGGGCAGCGCGTAAGCGATCACGTGGTCGCCGGTGCGCGTGCCCAGCGAGCCATGGCCGCCCGCGGCCACCACCACGTACTGGCGGCCGTCCGCGCCCTCGTAGGTCATGGGCGTGGCCTGGCCGCCCGCGGGCAGGCGGCTGCGCCAGATCTCGCGGCCGCTGTTCACGTCGTAGGCGCGCAGGTAGTAGTCGAGCGTGCCCGAGAGGAAGGCCACGCCGCCGCCCGTGAGGATCGGGCCGCCGAGGCTGGGCACGCCCATCGCGAAGGGCAGCGGCAGCGGCGAGCTGTCGCGCACGGTGCCGTTCTTGTGCTTCCAGAGGATCTGGCCGCTGCGCAGGTCGGCGGCCGCCACGTGGCCCCAGGGCGGCGCCTGGCACGGCAGGCCGAGCGCCGAGGTGAAGGGATGGAGCTTCACCGCGAAGGGCGCGCCGAAGTTCTCGTTGAGCGCGGGCAGGCTGCCATCGGGCGGCTTGCCGCCCTGCACGTAGAGCGTGCTGTCGTCGGCGCGCGGGATCAAGGTGGAGACGAAGGCCAGCGAGGCCGGCGTGGCGAACGCGATCTGGCGCTGCGGATCGACCGCGACGCCGCCCCAGTTGAAGACACCGAAGTTGCCCGGGTAGATCAGCGAGCCCTGCGTCGACGGCGGCGTGAAACGGCCCTCGTAACGCAGTCGGTGGAAGGCGATGCGGCAGGCCAGCTGGTCGAACACGGTGGCGCCCCACATGTCGGCCGGCCGCAGCGCGGGCGGGTCGAAGGACAGGCCCGACACCGGCTGCGTCGGCGCCGTGCGGTCGCCCTGCGCGGCGCCCTGCGGCGCGGCCTGCTCGCGCACCGGCACCACGGGCTGGCCGGTGCGGCGGTCGAGCACGAACAGCTCGCCCTGCTTGGTCGGCTGCACCAGCGCCGGCACGCGCACGCTGCCCACGCGCAGGTCGACCAGGCTGGGCTGCGCGGGCACGTCGTAGTCCCAGAGGTCGTGGTGCACGGTCTGGAAATGCCAGCGCACGCGGCCGGTCGCGAGGTCGAGCGCGACCACCGACGACGCATAGCGCTCGGCGCCCTCGGTGCGCTTGCCACCCCACTGGTCGGGCGGCTGGTTGCCCATGGGCACGTAGACCATGCCGAGCTTCTCGTCCACGCTCGAGATCGACCAGCTGTTGGGCGAGTTGACGGAATAGGTCCGGCCCGGGCCGATCGGCGCGGTGTCCTCGGGCCGGCCCGAATCCCAGTTCCACACCAGCGCGCCGGTCTCGATGTCGAAGGCGCGGATCACGCCCGAGGTCTCCTGCGTCGAGACGTTGTCGAGCACGGTGCCGCCCACCACGATCAGCGAGCGCGTGACCACCACCGGCGAGGTCGCGTAGTACGAGCCCGGCTTCACGTTGGGCATGTTCTTCCACAGGTCGATCTGGCCGCTGCCGCCGCCGAAGCGCAGGCAGGGCTTGCCGCTCTCGGGGTCGAGCGCGAGCACGCGGCCGTCGGCCGTGGGCATGAACAGCTTGGCGGCGCAGGCGCCATCGGCCGAGAGGTTGGGCGACGGGGCCGCGGCCGGCGGCGGCTGGTACGAGAGGCCGCGGCAGGTGAGATGCTGCAGCGCGAGCGAGGGCGCGATCTTCGGCGTGTGGCGCCACAGCTCCTGTCCCGTGGTGGCATTCAGCGCCACCACCGACTGGTGCGGCGTGCAGAGGAACAGCCGCTCGCCGACCTTCAGCGGCGTGACCTCGAAGGTGGTCTCCTCGGGATCGCCGGGCTGGCCGCGCACGTCGCCGGTGCGGTAGTGCCAGGCCTCCTCGAGCTGCGACACGTTCACTGGCGTGATCTGGCCCAGCGTCGAATAGCGCTGGCCCATGGCGGTGCCGCCGTAGGCGGTCCAGTCGGCGCCGGCGGGGGGCAGCGCCTCGCTGGTGAAGGGCGGATCGGCCTGCGGCGCGATGCCATCGAGACGCTCGTCGCCGCGCACCCACGACAGCACGGCCGCCACCGCGAAGGCCGCGAGCACCAGGCTCAGCGCCCGGCGCGAGGCCACGATGCCGGCACCGTCGCGCCGCGCGAGCGCACGCGCGACCCAGGGCGTGAGCAGCAGCAGGCCGAGCAGGAAGAACAGGTCGCCGCGCGCGGCCATCGGCCACCATGCGAGCCCCACCTCCCACAGCGCCCAGGCCAGCGTGGCCGCGACCACCAGCGCATAGACCATCAGGCCGCGCCCGCCGCCGCGCGGCAGCAGCGCCGCGGTGGCGACGAGCCCCAGGCCCGCGAGCAGGTAGTACCAGGAGCCGCCGAGCGCGATCAGCCAGCCGCCCGCGACGACGAGCCCCAGGCCGGCCAGTCCGATCAGCAGCGCGAGGACGAGGAGCAGCGCGCTGGCGCGGGGACGGGTGGACGAGGGCATGGCGGGGACTCCGGAACGGCGGGCAAGTCCTCACCGTAGTCCCGCGCGCGCCATGCCGGCGTAGGCGGTTCGCGCATGTGCCTCCCGGCGCGGCGCGGCAGATGGCGCGCGCGGGGACCAAGGTATGCAGCGCGCGGGCGCGGCGTGGACGAAGGTACTCGCGAGTCCCGGCAGCTCAGGCCCGCGCGCCCAGCGCCGCCCGCGCCCGCCGCGCCCGCGCATCGGGCTGCAGCGGCCGCAGGTACTCGTGCAGCGCGAGCGCGGCCGCGCCCACCGCGGGCGCGAGCGCGTCGTAGCGCGCGGTGCGCAGCTCGGGCGCGGGCATGCCGGCGCCGTCGGCATGGTGCTTGACGCTCGCGAAGGCGGCCTGCGCGAAGCCGCGGTGCTCGGCGCAGGACTTGCCGCCGAGCACGATGGCGCGCGGATTGAAGGTGACCCAGAGGTTCTGCAGCAGCACGCCGAACAGCGCGGCGGCGCGCGGCATGTCCACGCCCTCGCGCGCCAGCACGCGGGCGCCGAAGAAGGCCTCGGCGCAGCCGCGCCGGCCGCACGAGCATGGCGGGCCGTCGAGCTCGAGGATGGTGTGGCCGATCTCGCCGGCCATGCCCTGGGCGCCGGTGAACAGGCGGTCGTTGAGCACCACGCCCGCGCCCACGCCCACGTCGCAGTTGACGAAGATCAGCGGGTCCTCGCCCTCGCCCGCGGCGAACTCGTACTCGCCGAGCGCGGCGGCGTCGGCATCGTTCTGCAGCTGCACCGTCACGCCCGTGAGGCCGGCCGCGGCCAGCGCGTCCTCGAGCATCGGCAGCAGGCGCACGTTGCGCCAGCCGAGGTTGGGCGCGAAGCGGACCTCGCCGGTGCAGTCGTCGACCGCGCCCGGCACGCACACGCCGATGCTCGACAGCCGCAGCCCGCGCTCGGCCAGCCGGCGGTGCGCGGCCGCGGCCATGCGCGCGACCTGCGCGCAGGTGCCGGCCGGCGCGCTGTCGGCCAGCGCCTGCTCGTCGGAATGCAGCACCTCGCCCTGCAGCGAGACGCAGGCCAGCCGCGCCGTGTCGACCGCGATCTCGATGCCCATGAGCGCGCGCACGCCGACATTGATCCGCAGCGGGGTCGAGGGCCGCCCGAGCCCGTCGGCCACCGCGGCGCCCGATTCGCTGAGCCAGCCTTCGTCGAGCAGCTCGCGCACCAGCAGGCTCACGGTCGACTTGGTGAGGCCGCTCTCGCTCGCGAGCCGCGCGCGCGACAGCCCCGGCCGCGCGCGCAGGAGCCGCAGCAGCACGCTGCGGTTCATGCGCTTGAGCAGTTGCTGGTCGCCGATGGTCTTCATGCGCGGGGCCGGGTGGGAAAGCCTCAGGCCGCGGCCACCGCCGTCGCCGCGTGCGGCGCCTGCTCGCGGCCCTCGGGCCGCTTGCCCGCGATGATCATGCCGAGCACCTCGTCCTCGGTGACATCGGCGGTGCGGTAGGTACCGACCAGCTTGCCGTTCTTCATCACCGCGAGCCGGTCGCTCAGCGAGAACACGTCGGGCATGTCGTGGGTGATCAGGAAGATGCCCACGCCGTCGTCCTTGAGCTGCTTCACGAGCCGGCCGACCATCGCGGTCTCCTCGGGGCCGAGCGCGGCGCAGGGCTCGTCCATGATCAGGATGCGCGCGTTGAAGTACAGCGCGCGCGAGATCGCCACCACCTGGCGCTGGCCGCCCGAGAGGCGGCGCACCGGGATGCGGATGTTGGTGAAGTTCTTGTTCAGGCGCTGGAACACCTTGCGCGCCTGCACTTCCATGAAGTGGTCGTCGAGCGTGTTCCAGGCCGTCATCTTCTCGCGGCCCAGGAACAGGTTGGCCACCGAATCGAGGTTGTCGGCCAGCGCCAGCGTCTGGTAGATGGTCTCGATGCCCTGCGCCTGCGCCTCGGCCGGGGTGCGGATGTTGACCCTGTCGCCCGCGATGCGCACCTCGCCCGAGTCGATCGGGTAGGCGCCCGCGAGCATCTTCATCAGCGTGGACTTGCCGGCGCCGTTGTGGCCCAGCAGCGCCACCACTTCGCCGGGATAGAGGTTGACGCTCACGCCGTCGACCGCCTTCACGCCGCCGAAGGCCTTGCGGATCTCGTGCAGCTCGACCAGCGGCCGGGTCTTGTCGATGTCGGCCATCTTCAGTTCTCCCCGAACTTGCGGCGATAGAGCACGTCGAACACCACGGCCACGATCAGCACCTGGCCGATGATCACCATGCGCTTGCCGATGGGCACGTCGAGCAGCAGCATGCCGCTGTCGAGCGACTGCATGATCAGCGCGCCCAGCACCGAGCCGAAGATCGAGCCGCTGCCGCCGGCCAGCGCGGTGCCGCCGATGACGGCCGCGGCGATCACGTAGAGCTCCATGCCGGTGCCCAGCGAGTTGGTGCCGGCGTTCAGCCGCGCGATCGAGACGATGGCCGCGATGGTCACCAGCACCGCGAGCAGCGCGAACAGCATCAGCGTGACGCGCTTGACCGGAATGCCCACCAGCGCCGCCGCATCGGGGTTGCCGCCCATCGCGAAGACGTAGCGGCCGAAGCGCGTGCGGTGCACGATGAACGACAGCACGATCGCCACCACGGCCCAGATCAGCACCGGGATCGGGATGCCCTGCGGCGCGTCCTTCGAGTCGATCTTGTAGTGGTTCATCACGGCCGCGAAAAGCAGCACCACGGCCGCCGGCACCGCGGTCAGCAGCAGCTCGATCCACAGCGGCTCGTTGGGCATCTCGTGGCGCGTGCGCGCGCGGCGCTTCTGCACCATGCGCGCGAACAGCACCACCGCCACCAGCCCCGCGATCGCCCAGCTGGCCGTGACGCCGATGCCGCCGTCGTAGCCGCCGCCCAGGCGCTGGAAGAACTCGTCGTTGACCGGCTGGGTCTTGCCGTCGGCCACAAGAAAGGCCGCGCCGCGGAACGACATCAGGCCGCCGAGCGTGACCACGAACGAAGGCACGCCGAGTACCGCCGTGAGCCAGCCTTGATAGATGGCCACCAGCAGCGCCACCGCGAGCCCCGCGAGGCAGGCCGTGGGCCAGGACCAGCCCGAGGTGTACTGCAGGTAGGCGATCAGCACGCCCACGAAGCCCATCACCGAGCCCACCGACAGGTCGATGTGGCGCGCCACGATGATCAGCACCATCACGGTCGAGACGATGCCGACCACGGCCGTCTGCTGGGCCACGTTGTAGAGGTTCTCGGGCGTGAGGAACACGCCGCCGGACATCAGGTTGAAGCCGATCGCCAGCGCCACCAGCAGCACGCACATCAGCACGAGCCGCAGGTCGACGCCGCTGCGCCGCCACCAGCCGGGGGTTGGATTGCTCATGGGAGGACTCCCTCGGAAAGAAGGGGATGGGCGGCCGCGCGCGGGGCCGGCCCGTGGAAGGAGGAGGCGCAGCGCAGCGCGCTGCGCCCCGGTCTGCCGTTTACTTGCAGGCAACCGGCGCGTTCGCGCCCGAGACGCCCTTGCAGAGCTCGTCCTTCTTGATCCAGCCGGCCTTGACGACCACGTCGAGGTTGTCGCGCGTGACCGGCACCGGCGTCAGCAGGCGCGAGGACAGCGAGACCTTCTTCGGGCCCGAGTTCCAGGTGCCGGCCTTCTCCACCGGCTTGCCCTGCGCCAGCGCCAGCGCGGCGCTCGCGGCCTCGCGGCCGAGCTCGCGCGAGTCCTTGAAGATGGTGGCGGTCTGCGTGCCCAGCGCGATGCGGTTGAGCGCCGCGAAGTCGGCGTCCTGGCCCGACACCGGCACGCCGCGCAGGCCCTTGGCCGTGAGCGCGGCCACCGCGCCGCCGGCCGTGCCGTCGTTGGCGGCCACCACGGCATCGACCTTGTTGCCGTTCTTGGTGAGGATCTGCTCCATGTTCTTCTGCGCCACCTCGGGCTTCCAGCCCTCGGTGTACTCGTCGCCGACGATCTTGATGTCGCCCTTCTTGATCGACTCGGCCAGCACCTCCTGCTGGCCCGCGCGCAGGAAGTCGGCGTTCGGGTCGGCCGGCGAGCCCTTGATGATCACGTAGTTGCCCTTGGGCTTGACCTTGAGCACCTCGCGCGCCTCCATGCGGCCGACCTCGACGTTGTCGAAGGTGATGTAGAACACGCCGGGCGCCTCGATCAGGCGGTCGTAGGCCACCACGGGCACCTTCTGGCGCGTGGCCTTGGTCACTGCGGGCAGGATCGCGTCCTTGTCCATCGCCAGCACGATCAGCGCCTTCGCGCCCTTGGCCATCAGGCCCTCGATGTCGCCGAGCTGTTTCTCGGGCGAGCCGCCCGCATCGGCACTGATGTACTTGGCGCCCTGCTTCTCGAGCTGGGCCTTGATCGCGGCCTCGTCGGTCTTCCAGCGTTCCTCCTGGAAGTTGGACCAGCTCACGCCGACCACGGTCTGGGCCATGGCGCCCACGGCCGTCAGACCGAAGGCCATCGCGGCCAGGGTGTGTTTCAGTTGCATCGATGTCTCTCCAGTGTTGAGTCGCCCGGTGCAGGCGGCCTGTGCTTCGGGATCGGCGCGCGAAGGCCGGGACCCGCCCCATGCCACGCCTGTTGTTCGCCACGAACCCGATTGAGAACCTTGGCGCTACTTAGTTTGGCTGGCGAACTAACTATCCCATCGCAAGCGCGGCGGGGGCATCGGGGAATTCCCCGAGCGGGCTGCAAGGACCGGAAAGAAGAGGCGTGCGCTCAGGGCGCGGGCGCGTTCGCCGGCGCCGCGGCGGGCCAGGCGACCTCGCTGGCCACGCGCGGCTTGCCCATCGGCGCGCCGGCCTTGCCGATGCGCACGGCCGCCATGTCGGCCTCGCTCGGGTACTGGTCGGCGAGCCAGTAGTCGAACACGCGGCGCGCGATCGGCGCGGCCGCGCCGGCGCCCCAGCCGGCGTTCTCGACGATCACGGCGAGCGCGATCTTGGGATCGTTGACCGGCGCGAAGGCCATGAACAGCGCATGGTCGCGCTGGTGCTCCTCGAGCGCGCGCGCGTTGTACTTGGTGTTCTGCGCCTGCGTCACGGCCTGCGCCGTGCCGGTCTTGCCGGCGGCCTGGTAGGCCGCGCCCGCGAACACGCTGCGCGCGGTGCCGCTGGTGACCACGCTGGTCAGGCCCTCGCGGATGACGGCGATGTTGGCCGCCGTGAGGCCCAGGTTCATGCCCGGCGGCTGCGGCAGCGGCACCACCTGGCCGCTGACGGTGTCGCGCGTGGCGAGCGCGAGGTGCGGCTTGTGCTTGATGCCGCCGTTGGCCACGATCGCGGTGGCCTGCGCGAGCTGCAGCATGGTGAAGTTGTTGTAGCCCTGGCCGATGCCCAGCGAGATGGTCTCGCCCGCGTACCACTTCTTCTGCTCGGGCCGCTTGTAGGTGTTGCGCTTCCACTCGGTGCTCGGCAGCACGCCGCGCACCTCGCCGCCGAGGTCGATGCCGGTGATCTGGCCGAAGCCCAGCGGCTTCATGAAGTCGTGGATCAGGTCCACGCCCATCTCGTTGGCCAGCGAGTAGTAGTAGATGTTGCTCGACAGCTGGATCGAACGACGCATGTCGACGCCGCCGAGGTTGCCCTCGGGGCTGCCGAAGCGGTGGCCGCCGAAGTTGAAGTAGCCGGGGTCGTTGACCACCACGCTGGCGCCGCGCTTGCCGGTCTGCAGCGCGGCCAGCGCCATGAAGGGCTTGTAGGTGGAGCCGGGCGGGTAGGTGCCGCGCAGGGCGCGGTTGAGCAGCGGCTTGTCGATCGACTCGGTCAGCGCCTGCCAGCTCTCGGTGTCGATGCCCTCGACGAACAGGTTGGGGTCGAAGGTGGGCTTGCTCACGAAGGCCAGCACCTCGCCGGTCTTGGGATCGATCGCCACCAGCGCGCCGCGCCGGTCGCCGTACATCTCCTCGACCAGCTTCTGCAGCTTGATGTCGATCGACAGCATGACGGTGTTGCCCGGCGTGGCCGGGTGGCTCGCGAGCCGGCGCACCGCGCGGCCGCCGGCCGAGGTCTCCATCTGCTCGACGCCGGTCTGGCCGTGCAGCGTCTTCTCGTAGCTCTGCTCGATGCCGAGCTTGCCGATGTAGTCCGTGCCCTTGTAGTTGGCCTGCTCTTCCTCGTCCCAGTCCTCCATCGCGACCTTCTCGCGCTGGTTGATGCGGCCGATGTAGCCGAGCACGTGCGAGCCGAGCTCGCCCTGCGGATAGTTGCGGAACAGCCGCGCCTTGATCTCCACCCCCGGAAAGCGGTAGCGCTGGGCCGCGAAGCGCGCGACCTCCTCGTCGCTCAGGCGGGTGCGGATCGGGATCGAGTCGAAGCTGCGCGAGTCCTCGCGCAGGCGCTTGAAGCGGCGCCGGTCGCGCGGCGAGACCTCGACCACCTGCGTCAGGTCGTCGATGGTCTGCTCGACGTCGCCCACCTTCGAGGGCGTGATCTCGAGCGTGTAGGCCGAGTAGTTGGAGGCCAGCACGATGCCGTTGCGGTCGAGGATCAGCCCGCGGTTGGGCACCACCGGCACCACGGCCGTGCGGTTGCTCTCGGCCTGCTCGGCGAGGTCCTCGTGGCGCGCGACCTGCAGGTAGATCAGCCGCGACGACAGCAGCCCGAAGGCGAACAGCACCGTGAGGCCGATCACGATCACGCGGCGCTTGAAGCGCGCGAGGTCGGCGGCGACGTTGCGGATTTCGGTCATGGGCGGCGAACGGTCAATGGATGAGCTTAGGCTTCATGCGGTGCCGAGGCAACCGGCACGAAGTCCACCGTGGCGCCGAGCGCGCGCAGGCTGCGCAGGTCGGCTTCCAGATGAGTTTGGAAACCGCTGCGCAGTTCCAGCGGCGGCGCCTTGAGCAGCGCGAGCGCGCGCGCCGGCGCGACACCGAGCAGCCGCACCACGCATTGCGCGACCTCGACGCGGCGCGCGCCCGCGTCGCGCAGCACCAGCGTGCCGCGCGTCCAGTGCGCGGGGTCGACCGGCGCGGACGGCTCTTCATCGTCCGCGTCGGGCGCGTCCATGGCCTCGGCGAGGTTGGCGCGGATCTCGCGCCAGGGCGCGCCCCCGGTGCCGGGCTCGCGCTCGATGCGCGCGAGCATCGCGCCCGGGTCGTCGCCCAGCGCCGCCAGCGAGCGCAGCAGCGCGCCGAAGCGCTCGATCGACGCGGCCACGGGCGACGGCGTCCAGCGGCCGGCCGAGGCCGGCGCCCACCAGACCGGATAGCCCGCGTCGGCCTCGCGCAGGTCGATGAAGTAGGGGTCGCGAAAGTAGTTGGCCGCCACCGCGAGCCAGGCGGGATGCCACTGGCCCGGCGCCTCGCTGCTCAGGTCCTCGCCGGTGTTGCCGTTCGAGCGGTAGCCGACCTGGAAAGCGTCGATGCCGCCGGGCTCGGGATACCACTGCGGCAACCCGAGGTCGCCGACCACGACGGCGGCATCCACGAAGGCCCGCACGGACGGCGGCAGGGAAGGCCCGGCGACGGACATGGTCACAAGGGGCGGTTTTCGTCGGGCTCGGGCGTGCGGCGCTGCGGCGCCAGCAGCACGAAGGTGGCCAGCGGCCACAGCGCGGCCTCGACCGCCGGCGAGATCAGTACCGACCAGCCCGGGAACACCCCGCCGCCGATGATGCGCGTGACGATCTCGATCAGCTGCGACAGCGCGAACAGCGGCAGCACCTGCAGCGCCTGCGACAGCACCGGGTACCAGAGCAGGCGCCGGTGGATGGTGATCGCGAAGAAGCCCAGCGTGGTGTAGGACAGCGCATGCTGGCCGAGCATCGAGGCCTGGTGCACGTCCATCAGCAGGCCGAAGACGAAGGCGGCGCCGATGCCCACGCGCATCGGCTGGTGCACGCCCCAGAACACGATCGCCAGCGCGAGCAGGTCGGGCATCCAGGCGGCGCGGCCGATCGGGACCATGTTGATCAGCAGGGCCACCACGAGGCTGCCCCACATGAACACGGGGCTGACGGGCAGCAGAAGCTGCTGCTGGCCGGGTCGCTTGATCATCGCGCGGCCTCCGCGGGTTTCTTCGGTGCGGCGGCGCCGTTCTTCTCGGACGCCTTCTCCGCGCCCTTGACGGCCGCGCCGGCCTTGCCCTCGGCCTTCTTCGGGCGCGGCGCCGGCGCGGCCGCGGCCGGCGGCGGCGGTGCCGAGGGCGCGCCCGTGGGCTGCAGCACCAGCACGTAGCGCGCGGCCATCACGTGCGCGAGCGGCACACAGTAGATGCGCGCGAAGGCCGAGTCGGCGCGGCGCTCGATGCGCTCGATCTTCGCCACCGGCAATCCGGCGGGATAGATGCCGTCGACGCCGCTGGTGGACAGCAGGTCGCCCTCCTGCAGGTCGGCGTTGGCGGCCATGAAGCGCAGCTCGAGCCCGCCGCCATGCGCCGAGGCATCGCCGAAGGCCACGCTGCGCACGCCGGTGCGGGTGTTCTGCACGGGAATGGAGAGATCGCGGTCGATCACCAGCGTGACCTCGCTCGTGAAGGGCTGCACCGCCGTCACCTGGCCGAGCACGCCCTGCGCGTCGATCACCGGCGAACCCGGCGCCACGCCCTGGGCCAGGCCCTGGTCGATGACGATCTTGCGCGTGTAGGGGTCGGCCGCGTCGTACAGCACCTCGGCCGCGCGGCCCGGCGTCTGCTGCAGCTGGCGCAGCTCGAGCAGCGCGCGCAGCCGCGCGTTGTCCTGCGCCAGCGTGTCGGCCTGGCTTGCGCGCTCGGCCTGCAGCATCAGCGCCTTGCGCGCGTCGGCCTCGTTCTTCTGCGCGGTCTGCAGGTCCTCGAGATAGCCGCCGGCGCCCACCACGAACTGCACGGGCTTGAGCGCCACCCACTGCACCGGGTAGAGCACGGCCGCGATGGCCTGGCGCACCGGCTGCACGATGTGGAAGCGGGCGTCCGCCACCATCAGGAAAAGCGCGAGCGTGCTGAAGAAGATCAGCTTGCTCAGCGCCGATGGCCCCTGGTTGAACAGGGGTGGCGCGGTGCGGTCGAGCGTGCCCAGGGGCATGGGATCAGGTCGGGTGCTGCGGCATCAGATGACAAAAGGCCGGCCCGCGCAAGCGGGGGCCGGCCGATGGAGGCGGCGCTGCATTCACTCGCTCGTGAAGATGCTTCCCAGCCGGTCCATGCGCTCGAGGGCGATGCCGCAGCCGCGCACCACGCAGGTCAGCGGGTCCTCGGCGACCAGCACCGGCAGGCCGGTTTCCTCGGCCAGCAGGCGGTCGAGGTCGCGCAGCAGCGCGCCGCCGCCGGTGAGCATCATGCCGCGCTCGGCGATGTCGGCGCCGAGTTCGGGCGGGGTCTGCTCGAGCGCGTTCTTGACGGCCGAGACGATGTTGTTGAGCGGGTCGGTCAGGGCTTCCAGCACTTCGTTGCTGCTGATCGTGAAGCTGCGCGGCACGCCCTCGGAGAGGTTGCGGCCCTTGACTTCCATTTCCTTGACCTCGGAGCCCGGGAAGGCCGAGCCGATGCTCTTCTTGATGACCTCGGCCGTGGGCTCGCCGATCAGCATGCCGTAGTTGCGGCGGATGTAGTTGATGATGGCCTCGTCGAAGCGGTCGCCGCCGACGCGCACCGAGCCCTTGTAGACCATGCCGCCGAGGCTGATGACGCCCACCTCGGTGGTGCCGCCGCCGATGTCGACCACCATCGAGCCCGAGGCTTCGCTGACGGGCAGGCCGGCGCCGATGGCCGCGGCCATGGGTTCCTCGATCAGGTAGACCGAGGTCGCGCCCGCGGCCTCGGCCGCGTCCTTGATGGCGCGGCGCTCGACCTGGGTGGAACCGCAGGGCACGCAGATGATGATGCGCGGGCTCGGCGTGAGCAGCGTGCGCGGGTGCACCATCTTGATGAACTGCTTGATCATCTGCTCGGTGATCACGAAGTCGGCGATCACGCCGTCCTTCATCGGGCGGATGGCTTCGATGTTGCCCGGCACCTTGCCGAGCATGGCCTTGGCCTCGCGGCCGACGGCCTGGATCACCTTCTTGCCATGCGGGCCGCCTTCGTGGCGGATGGCGACGACCGAGGGTTCGTCCAGCACGATGCCCTTGTTGCGGGCGAAGATGAGCGTGTTGGCGGTGCCGAGGTCGATCGCGAGGTCGGTGGAGAAATACCGACGGAAAGCTCCAAACATGTGCGGAATCCTCTGGAGCACGGGCTGCGCATCGGCAGAACGTCGCTCACTCTATGGGTGTTTTGGGGGTGCTGGAAGGGTGAATTTGATCGTTTTTGCAGCAAAAGCCGGCGCGTTCGCGGGGGTTGCGGCAAAGGCGGGATAATACCCGAATCCCCTCTGAATCCCGTGTTGGCGGCCCTTGCGGCGCGCTATTTACCTCCGGTTTTTCGGCCGGTTCCACCATGTCCCTTTCCGCTTCCGATATCGCCCGCATCGCCTCCCTGGCGCGGCTGCAGCTCGCCCCCGACGAAAGCGAGCGCATGCTCAGCCAGCTCAACGGCTTCTTCGACGTGGTCGAGCGCATGCGCTCGGTCGACACCACCGGCGTCGAGCCCCTGGCCCACCCCGTGGCCGCCATCGAGGACATCGTCCTGCGCCTGCGCGAGGACGTCGTGAGCGAGCCCGACAACCGCGAAGCCAACCAGCGCAGCGCCCCCGCCGTCGAAGCCGGCCTGTTCCTCGTGCCCAAGGTGATCGAATGAGCGGCGCCAAGGACCTGCACCAACTCGGGGTGGCCGCGCTGGCGAAGGCGCTGGCCGGGCGCGAAGTCTCGGCCGTCGAGGCCGCGCAGCACTTTCTCGGCCGCATGAAGGCCCACCAGGCGCTCGGCAGCTTCGTCGAAGTGAACGAGGACGCCACGCTGGCCCAGGCCCGCGCGGCCGACGCGTCGCTCGCGGCCGGCAACGCTCCGGCGCTGGCCGGCGTGCCGATCGCGCACAAGGACATCTTCGTCACCACCGATTTCGCCACCACCGCGGGCTCGAAGATGCTCGCGGGCTACCGCTCGCCCTTCGACGCCACCGTGGTGCGCCGCCTCGCCGAGGCCGGCACCGTCACGCTGGGCAAGCTCAGCTGCGACGAGTTCGCGATGGGCTCGGCCAACGAGAACGTGGCCGTGCCCGCCGTCGGCCACGACCGGGCCGTGCCGGTGCGCAACCCCTGGAACCTCGAGCGCATCCCGGGCGGCTCCTCGGGCGCCAGCGCGGCCGCCGTGGCCGCGCGCCTCGCGCCGGCCGCCACCGGCACCGACACCGGCGGCTCGATCCGCCAGCCGGCCTCGTTCTGCGGCGTGACCGGCATCAAGCCTACCTACGGCCGCGCCTCGCGCTACGGCATGGTGGCCTTCGCCTCCAGCCTCGACCAGGCCGGCCCGATGGCCCGCTCGGCCGAGGACTGCGCGCTGCTGCTGTCGGCCTTCTGCGGCCCCGACCTCGACCGCGACTCGACCTCGCTCGACCGCCCGGCCGAGAACTTCGGCCGCGCGCTGAACGATTCGCTCGAGGGCCTGCGCATCGGCGTGCCGAAGGAGTTCTTCGGCGAGGGCGTGGCGCCCGGCGTGCGCGCCGCCATCGATGCAGCGCTGTTGCAGTACGAGAAGCTCGGCGCCAAGCGCGTCGAGGTCTCGCTGCCGCGCACCGAGCTGTCGATTCCCGTCTACTACATCATTGCCGCGGCCGAGGCCTCGAGCAACCTGAGCCGCTTCGACGGCGTGAAGTTCGGCCACCGCGCCAAGGACTTCTTAGACTCGGCCAGCAAGAAGACCGCGCTCACGCAGATGTACGAGCGCACGCGCGCCGAAGGCTTCGGCGACGAGGTCAAGCGCCGCATCATGATCGGCACCTACGTGCTCTCGCACGGCTACTACGACGCCTACTACCTGCAGGCGCAGAAGGTGCGCCGCATGATCGCCGACGACTTCCAGCAGGCCTTCGCGCAGTGCGACGTGATCGCCGGCCCGGCCGCGCCGACCACCGCCTGGAAGATCGGCGAGCACGGCGACGATCCCGTGGCCGACTACCTGGCCGACATCTTCACCTTGCCGGCCTCGCTGGCCGGCCTGCCCGGCATGAGCCTGCCGGTGGGCTTCGACGGCGGCATGCCCGTGGGCCTGCAGCTGATCGGCAACTACTTCGGCGAAGCGAAGCTGCTCAACGCGGCGCACCGCTTCCAGCAGGCCACCGACTGGCACGCGCGCACGCCGGAGGGCTTCTGACATGAGCGAGACAGTGAACACCTTCGAAGCACAGCAACAGGGCCGCCCGACCGGCCCGCTGGTGCGCGGCTATGAAGTCATCATCGGCTTCGAGACCCACGCCCAGCTCTCGACCGCGAGCAAGATCTTCAGCCGCGCCTCCACGGCCTTCGGCGCCGAGCCCAACACGCAGGCCTGCGCGGTCGATCTCGCGCTGCCCGGCACGCTGCCCGTGATGAACAAGGGCGCCGTCGAACGCGCGATCCGGCTCGGCCTCGCGCTCGGTTCGCACATCGCGCCGCGCAGCGTGTTCGCGCGCAAGAACTACTTCTATCCCGACCTGCCCAAGGGCTACCAGATCAGCCAGTTCGAGATCCCCGTGGTGCAGGGCGGCTCGGTGAGCTTCTTCGTCGGCGAGGAACAGAAGACCGTGCGCCTGGTGCGCGCCCACCTCGAGGAGGACGCGGGCAAGTCGCTGCACGAGGACTTCGTGGGCCAGAGCGGCATCGACCTGAACCGCGCCGGCACGCCGCTGCTCGAGATCGTGACCGAGCCCGACATGCGCTCCACCGCCGAGGCCGTGGCCTATGCGAAGGAGCTGCACAAGATCGTGACCTGGATCGGCATCTGCGACGGCAACATGCAGGAAGGCAGCTTCCGCTGCGACGCCAACGTCTCGGTGCGCCGCCCCGGCGAGAAGCTCGGCACGCGCCGCGAGATCAAGAACCTGAACAGCTTCAAGTTCATGCAGCAGGCGATCGACTACGAGATCAGCTGGCAGATCGACACGCTCGAGGACGGCGGCAAGATCGAGCAGGCCACCGTGCTGTTCAATCCCGACACCGGCGAGACGCGCGCGATGCGCGCCAAGGAAGACTCGTCCGACTACCGCTACTTCCCCGACCCCGACCTGCCGCCGCTGGTGATCGCCGCCGACTGGATCGAGCGCGTGAAGGCCGAGATGCCCGAGCTGCCGCGCGTGATGGCCGAGCGCTATGTGCGCGACCACGGCCTCTCGGAATACGACGCCGCGCAGCTCACGCAGGGCCCCGCGCTCGCGCGCTACTTCGACGACGCGGTGAAGGCCGGCGCCACGCCGAAGCTCGCGAGCAACTGGATCACCGGCGAGATCGCACGCCGCCTCAATGCCCAGGAGATCGGCATCGAGGCCGCGCCGGTCAGCGCCGCGCAGCTCGGCCAGCTCGTGAAGCGCATCGCCGACGGCACCCTGCCGAACAATGCCGCGCGCCAGGTCTTCGAGGCACTGTGGACCGGCGAAGGCAGCGACGTCGACGCGATCATCGAGGCCAAGGACCTGAAGCCGATGAACGACGCCGGCGCGCTCGACGCGATCCTCGACGAGGTGATCGCGAAGAACGCCAAGAACGTCGAGGAGTACCGCGGCGGCAAGGAGAAGGCGCTCAACGGCCTCGTGGGCCAGGTCATGAAGGCCAGCGGCGGCAAGGCCAACCCCGCGCAGGTCACGGAACTGCTGAAGGCCAAGCTGGCCTGAGCCCGGGCTTCGCCCCGGCACGACGGTGAAGCGGGCCCCGCGCGGGCCGCTTCACCGTTTTTTCTTTGGGGGGATGCCGGTCAGCGCGCGGTGGTCGCGGTATCGCCCGACCACAGCTGCTTGAGCCGCACGCGCTCCTCGTCGAAGCGCGCGTTGACGCGCTTCTTCTCGTCTTCCTGCTCGCCGATGAAGCGGTTCTGCACCGCCACGCTCTTGGCGTTGTCGTCGAGCCGGCGCCGCAGCACGCCGGGCGCCTTGCTCGCGTCGCCCTTGTAGAACTCGAGCTCCTCGTCGATCTTCTTGCGGTCGTCGGCCAGCTCGGACAGCCGCTTGCGCGCCGCCTGGATCACCGCGTCGACCTGCACCAGCGCCTCGCCGCGCTCGCGCTCGTGCGCGGCGGCGTTCGGGTAGCGGATCAGCAGCGCGCGCTCGCGCCGGCGCTCGTCGGCGATGCGCGCGGCCTGCACCGCGGCCTCGCGCGCGCGGTCCTCGCGCTCGGCCTGCTCGCGCGCCGTGTAGGTGGGCTCGAGCCGGCGCCGCGTCATGCCGCTCGGGCTCAGTTCGCGCTGCTCGCGGTCGCTGCACTCGGCGATCGGCCGGTCGGCCGTCAGCGTGCGGCCCTTGGCATCGACGCACGAATAGATGCCCGCGGCGCCGGGCACGGGCGCGCCCTTCTGCGCCTGGGCCAGCGCCAGCGTGCAGCCGGCGGCGAGCACCACGGCCAGCGCGGCACGGGCGTTTCCGATGGCGCGGAATCGGCTGTGGCCGGCGTGGTGCGGCGGGCGGTGCATCGGGGGTTTCCTTCAGAGCGCGCCGTAGCGCGTGCGGTAGGCGAGCACGCGCTCGCGGTGGGTGCCGAGGTCGGCGGCCGCGTCGCCCGAGAGGTAGCTCAGCAGGTCGTCGAGGGTGGCGATCGCCACCACCTGCAGGCCGAGCTGGTTGCGCACGTACTGCACCGCGCTGTGGTCCACGTCGACGCCGTTCTCGGTCGCCTTCTCCTGCCGGTCGAGCGCGATCGCCACCGCGTGCGGCACCGCGCCCGCGGCCTGGATCGCGGCGATCGATTCGCGCACCGCGGTGCCCGCGGACATCACGTCGTCGACGATCAGCACCCGGCCCTTGAGCGGCGCGCCGACCAGGTTGCCGCCCTCGCCGTGCGCCTTGGCTTCCTTGCGGTTGTAGGCGAAGGGCACGTTGCGGCCGCGCCGCGCGAGCTCGGCCGCCACCGTGGCGCCCAGCGGGATGCCCTTGTAGGCCGGGCCGAAGATCATGTCGAACTCGAGCCCGCTCTCGATCAGGCGGTCTGCATAGAATCCCGCGAGCCGCGCGATCTTGGCGCCGTCGTCGAAGAGGCCCGAATTGAAGAAATAAGGACTCATGCGGCCGGCCTTGGTCTTGAACTCGCCGAAGCGCAACACGCCCGCGTCGAGCGCGAACTGGACGAAGTCCTGCGCCACCGCACTGCTTTTCTCACCATCTACAGCCATCGGAATTCCTTGTGTTCAAACTGACCAGTCTCAATCTCAATGGCCTGCGTTCGGCCGCCACCAAGGGCGTTGCCGACTGGGTGGCCGAATTGGCGCCGGATTGTATTTGCATGCAGGAGATCCGGGTCCAGGCCAGCGACATCGAAGGCCGCTTCGAGGAGATGGCCGGCCTCAAGGGCCACTTCCATTTTGCCGAGAAGAAGGGCTATGCGGGCACCGCGATCTACACGAAGCACGTGCCCAGCGAGGTGGTGGTGGGCTGGGGCGACGCCGAATTCGACGCCGAGGGCCGCTACCTCGAGCTGCGCTTCGACACGCCGAAGCGCAAGTTCTCGGTCATCAGCTGCTATTTCCCGAGCGGCAGCTCGGGCGAGGAGCGCCAGCAGGCCAAGTTCCGCTTCCTCAAGGGCTTCTTCCCGCACCTGGTGGCGCTGAAGAAGCAGCGCGAGTTCGTGCTGTGCGGCGACATCAACATCGCCCACAAGGAGATCGACCTCAAGAACTGGCGCGGCAACCAGAAGAACAGCGGCTTCCTGCCCGAGGAACGCGCCTGGATGACGAAGCTGCTCGACGCCGGCGCCGAGGGCGCGGGGCTGGTCGACGTCTACCGCATGCTCAAGCCCGACACCACCGGCGAGGCCTACACCTGGTGGAGCAACCGCGGCCAGGCCTATGCCAACAACGTGGGATGGCGGCTCGACTACCACCTCGCCACGCCCAAGACCGCCGCGCTCGCGCGCACCGAGCAGATCTTCAAGACCATCAAGTTCAGCGACCACGCGCCGATCACGCTGGAGTACGACTTCACGCTCTAGGAAATCGGGAACGGGCAGCCGAACGCAGAGGGCGCGAAGGTTACGCAGAGGTCGCAGAAGGAACAGCCAAATTTTCTTGGACCCTTCTGCGACCTCTGCGCGCTTTGGTCTTCCTTCTGCGTTCGGCTGTCCGATTTCAGCCGCAGCAGCGCCCGATCCGCCCCTCGCGGTACAGCGGCCCCAGGTCCTCCGCCAGCGCCCCCAGCGTGCGGCGCCATTGCGCATGCGAGGGGTCGGCCGCCAGCGCCGCGCGCATGCGCGCCAGCAGCTCGGCGCGCAGCGCGGGCTCGTCGATGCCCAGCACCCGTCCGGCATCGACCGCCAGCCGCCCGCCGACCAGCACCTGCGCCACGTGACGGCCGCTGGCGCGGGCCAGCACCAGCTCGAGCGGGTCGATGTCGTCGAACAGCGCGTCATCGTCGAGCGCCTCGAGGTCCAGCAGCACCAGGTCGGCCGGGGCGCCGGTCGCGATGCGGCCGCCCGACACCAGCGCGCCGCCCACGCTGCGCGGGCCGTGGCCGGCCGCGAAGGACCAGAGCTGGGCCGGGGTCATCGCGCGCTCGTAGCCCCAGCCGCGGTGCAGCGCGTAGGCCAGGCGCATCTCGCGCAGGGCGTCGTCGTCCTCGTCGAAGGCCATGCCGTCCAGCCCCATGGCCACGCGGCAGCCCTGGCGCAGCATCTCGGCCAGCGGCGCGATGCCCGACTGCAGGCCGAGGTTCGAACTGGTGTTGACGGCGATGGTGGCGCCGCGCTCGGCGATCAGCGCGAGTTCGTCGGGCCGCGCCCAGGTGCAGTGGGCGAGCGTGAGGCGCGGGCTCAGCAGGCCCATCGCATCGAGAAAACGCACGATGCCGCCCGGATGATGGGCATCGGCCCAGTCGCGCTGGTAGCGCGTCTCGAGCAGGTGCATGTGGACCGGCCGGCCGGTATCGGCCGAGGCGCGCGCGATGGCCTCGAGCAGCGGCGTGCCGCACCACTGGACCGCGGTCGGGCCGTACTGCACGGTGACGTGCGCGCCCAGGCCCTCCTCCTCGACCATGCGCGCCACCGCGTCGACCAGCGCGAGCTGCCGCGCGGGCTCGACCGGCTGCACCACGAGGCGCCGCGCGACCGCGTCGCGGATGCCGGGGCGCAGCAGCGCCAGCACGGCGGCATCGTCGTCGTAGGCGATGCCATGGCGGTCGCGCATCGCGACCGCGAAGCCGATGCGCACGCCGACGTCGCGCGCGGCCCGCGCCACCGCGCGCGCCTCGTCGACGTAGTCCATGCCGCCCTGCACGCGCGTGTAGTGGACCATCAGGTTCGTCACGCCATGGCGCAGCGAACGCGCGAACGAGGTGGCGGCGCAGAGGTAGGGGTCCATGCCCGGCACCGTACCCAGGAAGGGCAGCCAGCTCTCGAGCGGCTGGCCGAAGGCGCCGAGCGTGGCGCTGCGGAAGGTGCGTGCATGGTCGTGCGCGTTGGCCAGCGCCGGCAGCGCGAGCAGGCGCGGCGCGGGGCCGGTGGCATCGCGCGGCGCGATCGCGCCGAAGCGCTCGCCCTCGAGCGCGATGCGCATGCCGGCCTGCGCGGGCCGCAGGCCCGGCTCGGCCAGCAGCCAGGCGCAGTCGATGGCGTCGGAATGCGGAGCGAGGCTCATGCCAGGCCTCAGCTCGCCACCACCCGGCGCGCGGCCGCGGGCGGCAGGAAGCGCCGGTCGAACACCTCGCCGGGCGCGGGCGCGCGCGACAGCTCGAAGGCGGTGCGCAGCTGCGCGATGGCGCGGCCCATGCGCGCATCGTCGATATCGCCGATGCCGGCCTGCGCGACCGCGGGCGTCAGCATCACGGTGCGCAGCGTGTAGAGCAGGCGCCGCTTCTCGAGCGCGGCATCGAGCAGCGGCTCGCGCTTGGCGAGCGCGGCGATGGCCGCGTCGGGATCGGCGATGGTGTCGAGCACCGCGCGGTGGATCGCACGCACCAGCCCGGCCACGGCCTCGGGCCTGTCGCGCAGCAGCGCGCGCGACACCATCACGCCGTTGCCGTAGAGGTCCACGCCATGGTCGGCGTAGTGGAACCAGCGGATGTCGCGGTCGGGGTCGACGCCCTGCGCCACCAGGTTCATGTAGCTGGTGACCGAGAACACGGCCGAGCCGTCGACATGGTCCTTGAGCAGCATCTGCTCCTGCAGGTTGGGCGCCATGCCGGTCCACTGCACCTTGGCCGGGTCGATGCCCACGCGCGCCGCGATCACCGGGAACATGCGCGCCGCGGCACCGCCGGCCGGGCTGCCGAGCGTGCGGCCCTCGAGGTCCTTGAGCGTCTTGATGGGCCCGCCCGCCTTCACGATCAGCGCGAAGGGCGCGCGGTCGTAGAGCATGTAGACCATCACCGGCGCGTCGGCCGGCCGCGTGGCGGCGTTCTGCACGATGGCGTTCATGTCGCCGAAGGCCGCCTGGTAGGCGCCGTTCATCACCTTGGTGACGGCGGCCGCCGAGCCGTCGCCCTGGTCGATGCTCACGGCCAGCTTCTCGGCCGCGAAATAGCCGCGGTCCTGCGCGAGGTAGTACCAGGCATGGATGCCCTGCAGCTTCCAGTCGAGCACGAACTTGATCGGCGTGGGCGCCTGCGCGAAGGCACGCGGCGCGCCGAGCGCGGCCGCCAGCGCGGGCAGGGCCGCGAGCGCGCCGCGGCGCGAGAGGGTTTGCAGCATGGAAGCTCCTTGGTCTTGCGTGAAGTTCAGGCGGCCTCGAAGCGCACGTCCTGCGCGCCCTCCCACAGCACCCGCCGGCCGAGTTCGCGCAACTGCTCGCGCCCCTCGACGATGCTCAGGAAATGGTTGCCCGCGAGCTGGCCCATGCGGCTCGAGAAGCTGCAGGCGCCATAGGCCAGGATGATCTCGGTCTCGCTGTAGCCGCCGGGATAGAACAGGATGTCGCCCACCGACGGATGGCTGGTGTGGTTCTCGAAGCCCACGCCGAGCTGGAAGTCGCCCAGCGGCACCCAGCAGCCCTCGCCGCTCCAGCGCACGTGGATCAGCTTCTGCCGGTAGGGCAGGAGCTTCGAGAACGCGGCCACGGTGAGCGGCGCGTCGGGATGGGTCTGGGCCACGAAGCGCAGGCCGCCCGCGGTGATGAGGATGCGCATGGAATTCATTGGAGGTCGTCCCTGGTTCAGGCCATGGCCATGTCGGTCTTGCGCTGGGCCCAGCCCGTCATGCGCCGTTCGACGAGGGCCGACACCGCATAGAGCAGCACGCCCATCGCCGCGAGCAGGAACAGGCCCGCGAACACCATCGGCACGTCGAAGTTGCCGCTGGCGATCATCATCACGGTGCCGATGCCCTTGTTGGCCGCCACGGTCTCGCTGAGCACCGTGCCCACGAAGGCCAGCGTGATCGCGATCTTGAGCGAGGCGAACAGGTAGGGCAGCGTGCGCGGCAGGCCCACGTTCCAGAGGATGTCGCGCTTGCGCGCGCCGAGCACGCGCAGCACGTCCTCGAGCTCGGGCTCGGTGCTCGCGAGGCCGGTGGCCACGTTGACCACCACCGGGAAGATGCTGATCACCATCGAGGTCAGGATCGCGGGCACGGTGCCGGCCCCGAACCACACCACGAACAGCGGCACCACCGCCACCTTCGGAATGCTCGAGAAGCCCACCAGCAGCGGATAGGTCACGTCGTAGGCCAGCTTCGAGGAGCCGATGGCCACGCCGATCAGCACGCCCGCGGCCACGCCGAGCACGAAGCCCGCGAGCGTGGTGTAGAGCGTCTGCACGGTGTGCGGCCACAAGAGCGGCATCTTCTCGAGCAGCACGTGGGCGATCTGGCTCGGCCGCGGCAGCACCAGGTCGGAGATGCCGCCGGCCAGGCAGGCCAGCTCCCACAGCACGAAGAAGCCGAGCAGCGCGCCGGTCGACAGCAGGCGCTGGCGCAGCACGGGGGAGATCGCGCTCATGCCGCCACCTCCGCCACCAGCGGCTCGGCCGCCGCACCTTCGGGCACCGCGTCGCCGCCGCGGCGCGCCTGCGCGATGCGCATGCGCAGCTGCTGCACCAGCGCCGCGAAATCGGGCGCGTAGCTGCTCTCGAGCGTGCGCGGCCGCGCGAAGCCGACCTCGCGCGTCTCGAGGATGCGGCCCGGCCGCGCGCTCATCACGCAGATGCGGTTGGCCAGGTAGGCCGACTCGCGCAGGTCGTGCGTCACCAGCAGCACCGTGGGCCGGCGCGCGATCCACAGCGACTGCATGATGTCCCACAGCTCCTCGCGCGTGAACTGGTCGAGCGCGCCGAAGGGCTCGTCGAGCAGCAGCAGCTCGGGCTCGTGCACCAGCGCGCGGCACAGCGAGGCGCGCTGCAGCATGCCGCCCGAGAGCTGCCAGGGCCGCTTGTCGCCGAAGCCCTTCAAGCCGACCTGGGCCAGCAGCGCGTCGGCGCGCTCGGCGTACTCGCCGCGCTTCTTGCGCCGGTAGTCCTGACGGAACGGCTCGACGATCTTCAGCGGAATCATCACGTTCTCGCGGATCGTGAGCCAGGGCAGCATGGTCGGGTTCTGGAACGCGAGGCCGATGCGCAGCCGCGGCGCGGCCGAGGCATGGCTGCCCGCGGGCGTGCGCACGCCCACGGCGCCCACCTCGCGCCCGCCCGCGATCACCGCGCCGGCGCTGGGCCGCAGCAGCCCGGCCACCAGCTTGAGGATCGTCGACTTGCCGCAGCCGCTGGGGCCGACCAGCGCGACGAAGTCGCCCTTGTCGATGCCCAGCGTGGTGTGGTCCAGCGCGATGGTGCCGCCGCCGTAGCGCAGCATCACGTCCGACAGTTGGATGAAGGCTCGTTCCATGGTCGCTTTCAGGAAGAAGGAGAGGACGCGTGCGCGTCCTCGACGCGCACGATCGCGGCCACCGGACCGCCACCCGCGGGCCCCTGGTGCTCCGCGCCGCCCGAGACATAGAGCGCGGTGTGGCCAGCCAGCGAGGCCAGCACGCCGCCGACCACCGCGCGCGCATGGCGCGTGGCATGGATGTCGGAGTCGTTGAGCATGGTGTGGCGCTCGCCGCGCACGCGGCCGTCGGGGCTGGCCTCGGCCTTGGCGAGCAGGTTCACGAGCCGGCGCGAGACGGCCTGCGCATCGCGCTCGGCATCGAGGCCGAAGGCATCGCGCAGCAGCGCGCGCACGCTGTGGCCGTCGATCGCGTCGCGCATCACGCCGTGGGCGATGCGCAGCGCCGAGGCGCTGGCGCGCGCCTCGCCGAGCACGATGACCACGTTGCCCTCGAGCTCGATGCCGGCCGAGGCCGAGGCGCGCGCCGAGTAGGCGCTCCAGTCGGCCATCACGCTGGCGTCGCCGATATCGGCGCGCGCCACCTCGCCGAGCGCCACCGCCACGCCGAGCGCCGAGGCGCCGCGCGAGTAGCCCATCGACTCGTAGCTGTCGTGCGTGACCGGCGCGGCACCGCGCGCGAGCGCGGCCGCCACCTTGGCCGAGGTCAAGAGCGGGCACTTGACCTGCACGAAGTGCACGTCGTGCGTGCTGTCGATGCCCGCGTCGCGCATCGCCGCGGCCACGGCCTCGGCGGTGGCGTCGATCTGCGCGGCGCGGCCCATCTCCTCGGGCAGGAAGTCGCGCGTGTGCGCCACGCCGACCACCAGCCGCTTCTCGCCATGCGTGGGCACGGCCTCGTCGCGCCAGCGCCGCGCGAACACGGTGAAGTGCGGCGAGAGCACGCCCTCGGTGCCGCCCGACATCACGAGCGCCACCTGGCGGTGCACGGCCTCGGGCGTGCAGCCGAGCGCGCCCGCGAGCAGCTGGCACCAGGCCGCGGAGGCGTACTCGCGCGTGAAGTCGTTGACGCAGCCGTTGCCCTCGGTCTTGCCCATCACCGCGACGATCTCGGACGGCACGAGCTCGCCCGCCTCGATCAATGCTTGCGCGCCGCGCAGGTCGCCGGGCCCGCTGCACGGGATGCGCCAGACGCGCACTTCCTGGATGCGAGTACCGCTCATGCCGCGTTCCAGTCGATCTCGCCCACCGGCACCGCATTCACGGGCACGCCCGGCGGCGTCTCGAGGATCGCGCTGCTGTAGTGCTCGGTGTTGCGCGGCCTGGCCACCGGCATGCGCTGCACGCCCTTCACCGAGCGGCCCCAGCCCGCGGCCTCGGCCACCAGCCGGCCGTCGCGCATCACGAAGCGCCCGCGCAGCAGGGTGTGCAGCGGATAGCCGCGCACCGCGCGCCCGTTCCACGGCGAGATCTTGCTGATGCTCTGCAGCTTGTTCTGCGACAGCACGCCGGCACGGTTCATGTCGACGAAGGCGATGTCGGCATGCGCGCCCGGCGCGATCACGCCCTTGGTGCCGTACAGGCCCCAGGCCTTGGCCGGGTTGACCGAACTCCAGCGCACGTAGTCCATCAGCGAGGCGCGGCCGCGGTTGACCTCGGTCAGCATCAGCGGCATCTGCGTCTCCACGCCCGGGAAGCCGCAGTCGCAGTCCCAGATGCTCTCGCGCGTCTTCTCCTCGGGCGCGTGCGGCGCATGGTCGGTGGCGATCATGTCGAGCGTGCCGTCGAGCAGCGCGTCCCACAGCGGCTGGTTGTGGCGCGGCTCGCGGATCGGCGGGTTCAGCCGCATCACACCGCCGAGCGTGCGCATGTGGTCGGTGTTGAGCAGCAGGTACTGCGGGCAGGTCTCGGCCGTCACGTCGACGCCGCGCGCGCGCGCCGCGCGCAGCAGGTAGAGCGAGTCGGCCGCGCTGTGGTGCGCGATGTGCACGCGCGCACCGGTCCATTCGGCCAGGGTGAGTACACGGCCGATGGCCTCGATCTCGGCCACCGCGGGCCGCGCCGCCAGGTGCGCCATCGCGTCGATGCGACCGGCCGCCTGCATCTTCTTCTGGCGCCGGAACAGGATCGAGGAGTTCTCGGCATGCACCACGGTGCGGATGCCCAGCGGCGCGAGCTTCTCGAAGCCCTCGAGCAGCGCGCCGTCGGTGGGCGCAGGCAGGTTGCCGAAGGTGTTGCCGACGAAGGCCTTGAAGCTGGTCACGCCGGCCTCGAGCAGCTCCTCGAGCCGCTCGACGGTGTCGTCGCCGAGCAGGCCGTGGATGCCGAAGTCCACGTACGAGGACTCGGCCGCCTTCTGCTTGAGGCGCAGCGCCTCGACCGTGCCGGTCGGCGGGTTGGTGTTGGGCATCTCGAACACGGTGGTCACGCCGCCGAGCGCCGCGGCCGCCGAGCCGGTCTTCCAGGTCTCCTTGTTCGGATAGCCGGGATCGCGGAAATGCACGTGGCTGTCGATGGCGCCCGGCAGCAGGTGCAGGCCGTCGGCGCGCATCTCCTCGCGCGCGCTCGGCATGGTGTCGTCGTGGCCGACGGCCACGATGCGCTCGCCGGCGATCGCGACGGCGGCTTCGAAGATGCGGTCCGGCGACACCACCTGGGCGCCGCGGATGACGAGGTCGACTTCCTTCATGGTTCGTTCCTCCGCGTTCAGAGCATGGCCCAGCCGCCATCGACCGGCAGGTCGACGCCGGTGATCTGGCGCGAGACCTCGCTGGCCATGAACAGGCAGGCGTTGGCCACGTCGGCGTCGGTGGAGACGCGGCGCAGCGCGTAGTCGGCCGCATGGCGCGTCATCGCCTCCTCGAGCGTGATGCCCAGCTTCTCGGCCATGTTGGCGCACACCTTCTCGCGAAAGCGCGGCCCGTCGACCATGCCCGGCGCGACGCAGTTGACGTTGATGCCGTGCGGGCCGGCCTCGAGCGCGAAGCTCTTGGTGATGCCGCGCAGTCCCCACTTCGAGGCCGAGTAGGCGAGCCGGCCGGCGCGCCCGCGCATGCCGAAGGTGCCGCCGACGTTGACCACCTTGCCGCTCTTGCGCTCGATCATCGAGGGCAGCACCGCGTGCATGGTGTTGAAGCAGCCCGTCATGTTGAGCTGCACGATCTCGTCGAACTCCTCGCTCGTGGTCTCCCAGCCGGTCTTGCCGATCGGGCCCGAGCCGCCGGCCACGTTGACCAGGATGTCGATGCGGCCGAAGGCCTCGAGCGCATGCGCGGCCAGCGCCTCGGTCTGGGCGCTCTGCGTGAGGTCGCAGGGCACCACGATGGCGGCCACGCCGAGCGCGCGCGCCTCGGCGGCCACGGGCTCGATGGCGGCGGTATCGCGGCCGGCCAGCACCAGCTTCGCGCCTTCGCGCGCGAAGGCCAGCGTCACGGCGCGGCCCATGCCCTTGGCGGGGCCGGTGATGAGCGCCACCTTGTCCTTGAGTTGCAGGTCCATGTTCGTGTCTTTCTCTGTTCGTTCGTCGTTGTGGTGGGGGTTCAGGGCTGGCGGTCCAGGCTCGAGGGCCGCTCGGCGCGCGCGGGCAGGAAGCCGCGGTCGAAGACCTCGGCCACCGTGGGCTTGCGCGGCAGCTTGTTGGCATCGGCCACGATCTCGATCGCGCGCTGCATGCGCGCCTCGTCGATGTCGCCCAGGCCGATGCGCGCGATCTCGGGATGGCTCATGTCGTTGCGCAGGGTGGCGAGCAGCTTCTCCTTCTCGACCTCGCGCTTGAGCAGCGGCTCGCGCTTCATCACCGCGGCCACGCCGGCATCGGGATCGGCGATCACGTCCTTGATCGCACGGTTGAGCGCCTTCACGAAGCCCTGCACCGCCTTCGGGTTGTCCTTCACGAAGGCGCGCGAGAAGAACACGGCGTTCGAATAGAGGTCCATGCCGTGGTCGCCGTAGCGGATGAAGCGCAGGTCCTTCGCGGGATCGAGGCCCATGGCCTTGGCGCTGAAGCTCACGGTGGTGACATAGCCGAAGGCAGCGTCGATCTGGCCGCGGCTCAACATCTGCTCGCGCAGGTTGGGCGCCATGTTGGTGATGTTGACCTTGGCGGCGTCGACGTTGGCGATCTTCGCGAAGGCCGGGAACAGCTTGAGCGCGCCGTCGTTGGCCGGGCCGCCGATGGTCTTGCCCTCGAGGTCCTTGGGCGTGCGGATCGGGCTGTCCTGCTTCACCACCAGCGTGAAGGGCGGCGTGTTGTAGAGCATGTAGACCGCCACCGGCGCATCGGCCGGGCGCTTGGAGGCCAGGTCGATCAGCGCGTTGACGTCGCCGAAGCCGGCCTGGTAGGCGCCCGCGGCCACCTTCGGGATCGAGGCGGCCGAGCCCTCCCCCTGGTCGATCTCGACGTCGAGGCCCTCGGCCTTGAAGTAGCCCTTGTCCTGCGCGGTGAAGAACCAGGCCTGCGCGCCTTCGTACTTCCAGTTGAGGACCATCTTGACCGAGGTCTGGGCGGCGGCGCCGGTGGCGGCCAGCGCGAGCGCGCAGGCCGAGAGCAGCGCGGGCATGGGGCGGCGGAAGAGGGACATGTCAGGACTCCTGGTGGGGCGGGGTGGATGCGGTGCGGCGCGAACGCTTCGGCAGCGAGGCCATGAGCGCTTCGGCCGTGGCGACGAAGCCGTGCAGCTGCTGCACGATGAAATGGATGCCGCGCGTGACGTAGGCCGGCGACGGCGTGTTGCAGGCGTCCTTCAAGAGCACGCAGTCGTAGCCGAGGAAGGCCGCGTCCTGCAGCGTGGAGAACACGCAGCGGTCGGTGTTGATGCCCGCGAAGAGCAAGGTGGTGATGCCCTGCTGGCGCAGCAGGCTGTCGAACTCGTTGTCCCAGAAGCCGCTCAGGCGATGCTTGTGCACGGTGATGTCGGAGGCGGCGACCTCGAGCTCGTCGATCACGCGCGCGCCCCATTCGCCGCGCACCAGCGAGGGGCCGTGGTCGATCGGCGAACGCTCGGCATAGCCCACGCCGTCGGCGCTGCGCTTGCCCTTGAAGTGGATGGTCGGGCTGAGGTTGAGCGCATCGGCGCGGATGCCCCAGTTGAGCCACACCACCGCGCCGCCGGCCGCGCGCCAGGCGGGCAACAGGCGCGCGATGACGGGAATGGGCTTGCGCGCGGCCTTGGTGCCCAGGCCCTTCTGCGCGAACCAGCCTTCGGGGTGGCAGAAGTCGTTCTGCATGTCGACCACCACGAGCGCGCTGCGCGCGAGGTCGAAGCGCACCGGCTGCGGCTGCGCATCGATGCGCACCGGAACGGGCCGCCTTGGTGCGCGCACCAGGCTCACGCCCTGCGCGTCGAGCGTCCAGGCGTTGTGCGCGGCGGGGCCGAAGCGTGCCGGCTGTGCGTCTTTGGTGCGTGGGGGCGGCGATGGGCGTTTCATGCCCGATCACTACGCAGTCACCGTGCCAGAAGGTGCTCCGAATCCATACCGTTTCGCGGACCCTGCGTTGCCGTAACGGCAACGCACCTCCTGTGCCGCCATTGGCCCGGATCGTGCAACCGGTCGCGGCCACATCCCTTCAGCCAACGATCCGCCATGAACCACCTGCGCTTCCTGCGCTATGCCGACGAGGTCGCCCGCGCGGGCTCGATCCGCCAGGCCGCCGAACGGCTGCATGTCGCGCCCTCGGCCGTGAACCGCCGCATCCAGGACATCGAGGAGGAGCTCGGCACGCCGATCTTCGAGCGGCTGCCGCGCGGCATGCGGCTGACCACCGCGGGCGAGCTGTTCATGCGCTACGTGCGCGGGCGCGCGGCCGACCTCGAGCGCGTGCGCTCCGAGATCGAGGAGCTCAAGGGGCTGCGCCGCGGCACGGTGCGGGTGGTGGCGAGCCAGGCGCTGGCGCCGCGCTTCCTGCCCGCGGCGATCCACGACTTCCGCCAGAGCCATCCGCTGGTGGCCTTCGAGGTGCGCATCGGCGACCACGTGCAGGCGGCCGAGGCGCTGCGCAGCTTCGGCACCGACCTCGCGCTGGTGTTCAACCTCGCGCCCGAGAGCGACATCGAGCGCCTGACCTCGGTCGAGCAGCGGCTGATGGCGCTGATGCATGCGCGCCATCCGCTGGCCATCGCCACCGGCACGGCCACCGGCGTGCGGCTGCGCGACTGCGCCGAGTACCCGGTGGTGCTGCCCAACCGCGACACCGGCGGGCGCCAGCTGATCGAGCGCTTCCTCGCGCGCAGCTCGATACGCATCGACGCGATGGTGGAGAGCAACAGCTTCGAGTTCCTGCGCGGCTGCGTCTACGACCGCCGCTCGATCTCGTTCCAGATGGCGATCGGCGCGCTGCCCGACGACCGCGAGGTGGTGGTGCGCGAGATCGAGGACCGCGGCTTTCCGCGCGGCGAGCTGGTGCTCGCGAACCTGCGCGGGCGGCAACTGCCGGTGATCGCCTATGCGTTCGCGGAGTTCCTGGGGAAGCGGCTGGCGGCGCTCGACTGACTCAGTGCGAGAGCGCCGGCAGCGCCTTCATCAGCGTCTCGCTGAACGCCCGCAGCGCCTCGGTCTCGTGCGCGCCGCGCTTGGTCACGCGGAAGAAGTCCATGCCCACGCGCGGCTTCACGAGCACGTCGGTCCGCACGCGGTGGCGGCGGCAGGCCGCGAGCGCGAAGGTGGGCATCACGGCGGTGCCGAAGCCGGCCTCGACCATCGAGATCAGCGTGCCGAAGAAGTTGAAGGCGGGCCGCTGCGCGTCGGCCAGGCCCATCTCGCCGAGCTGGCGGTCGATCACCTTCTGGATCGGGTTTCCGGGCGGCAGGCCGATCAGCGCGGCGCCGCGCAGCGCCGACCAGGGCGCGCTGCCGACCGGCTCGCCGACGGCCGCGGCCTGCGTCACGCGCATCAGCTCGAAGCGGCCCACGGGCGTGCGATCGAGGCCGGGCGCGGCCCTGAAGAAGAAGCCCAGGCCGAGGTCGGCATCGCCCGCCTCCACCATCGCCTCGACGTCGCGCAGGTCGGCATCGAACAGCCGCAGCGCGACCTGCGGGTGCGCCTCGCGAAAGCTCGCGAAGACCCAGGGCAGCAGGTGCGACGACACCAGCGGCGTGGCCGCGATGCGCAGGGTCTGGCGCGCCGCGTCGCCCTCGGCGCCGAGCTCGGCCGCCACGTCGTCGAGGTCGGTCAGCAGCCGCTCGACCACCGGCAGCAGCCGCCGGCCGGCCGGCGTGAGGCTCACCATGCGCGTGGTGCGGTCGAACAGGCGGCAGCCGAGCTGCTTCTCCATCTCGCGGATCAGGATGCTCAGGCCGGCCTGGGTGATGTGCGCCTGCTCGGCCGCGCGCGTGAAGTTGCCGATGCGCGCCACCTGCAGGAAGGCGCGCATCTGGCGCGTGCTCAAGTTCATAAGAATTCATGATAAATCCATATCACATCTAAATTTCTCCTATGGCTCGTTTCAGGTCCCAATACGACCCCCATGAGCACCGCATCCAACGAAGTCATCATCCTGGGCGCCGGCATCGGCGGCCTGACCCTCGCGCTGAGCCTGCATCAGGCCGGCATCGCCTGCCGCGTCTACGAGGCCGTGCCCGAGCTGCGCCCGCTGGGCGTGGGCATCAACCTGCTGCCGCACGCGGTGCGCGAGCTGTCCGAGCTGGGCCTGCTCGAGGCGCTCGACCGGGTCGGCGTGCGCACGCAGGAGGCGGTGTTCTTCACCGAGCACGGCCAGCTGGTGTTCCGCGAGCCCGCGGGCCGGCATGCGGGCTACGACTGGCCGCAGTACTCGATCCACCGCGGCGACCTGCAGACCGTGCTGCTCGAGGAGACGCTGAAGCGCCTCGGCCCAGACAGCGTGCGCTGCGGCCACCGCTGCACCGGCGTCGAGCAGGACGACGCGGGCGTGACGGTGCATTTCGCCGACGGCCGCGCGCCGGTGCGCGGCGCAGTGGCGATCGGCTGCGACGGCATCCACTCGGCGCTGCGCAAGCAGCTCTATCCCAACGAAGGCGCGCCGCGCTACTCGGGCATCAACATGTGGCGCGGCACGGCCGCGTGGCAGCCGTTCCTCACGGGCGGCAGCATGGTGCGCGCGGGCTGGCTCACGGTCGGCAAGATGGTGATCTACCCGATCCGCAACAACATCGACGCGCAGGGCCGCCAGCTCGTGAACTGGGTGGCCGAGATCCACGCACCGCAGCCCGCGATGCGCGACTGGAGCCGCGCCGGCCGGCTCGAGGACTTCCTGCCCGCCTTCGCCGACTGGCACTTCGACTGGCTCGACGTGCCGGCGCTGATCCAGGCTTCCGACACCATCCTCGAGTACCCGATGGTCGACCAGGACCCGCTGCCGCGCTGGACCCACGGCCGCCTCACGCTCCTGGGCGACGCCGCGCACCCGATGGTGCCGCGCGGCTCCAACGGCGCGGGCCAGGCGATCATCGACGCGCGTTTTCTCGCGGGCGCGATGAAGCGCGAGGGTGTCGGCCAGGCCGCGCTCGAGAGCTACGACCGGGTGCGCGTGAAGGCCACCACCGAGGTGGTGCTGACCAACCGCAGCAATCCGCCCGACACCATCCTGCGCGAGGTGTTCGAGCGCTCGGGCGGCAAGCGCTTCGACAGGCTCGACGAGATCGTGACGCAGCAGGAGCTGCAGGCGATCTCGGACCACTACAAGCGCGTGGCCGGCTACGACCCGGCCGCGCTCAAGCAGCGCGCCCCGTACCTTTGACCCCATCCCCCCAAGAACATGCACCCGGAGACACCATGCGCCTTCTGACCAAGACCCTCGCCACCCTGCTCGCCGCCGCCAGCGCCATGGCCGCCCATGCCTGGCCCGACCAGGCCGTGACGCTGGTCGTGCCCTACACGCCCGGCACCGGCATCGACCTGATCGCACGCCAGCTCTCGGCACGGCTGCCCGCGGCGCTGGGCCAGCCGGTGGTGGTGGAGAACGTGGCCGGCGCCAGCGGCAACATCGGCAGCGAGAAGGTGGCGCGCGCCAAGCCCGACGGCTACACGCTGATGGTGCAGGTCAACACGCTGGTGATGAACAAGAGCCTCTACAAGACGCTGGCCTACGACCCGGTGGCGGACTTCACGCCGGTGACGCTGACCTCCTGGGGCACGCTGCTGCTGGTGACCAACCCGAACACGCAGAAGGCCGGCACGCTCGCGCAGCTCGTGGCC
This sequence comes from Variovorax endophyticus, assembly GCF_025376855.1. Taxonomy (NCBI): domain Bacteria; kingdom Pseudomonadati; phylum Pseudomonadota; class Betaproteobacteria; order Burkholderiales; family Comamonadaceae; genus Variovorax; species Variovorax endophyticus. The sequence goes on along the minus strand of NZ_JAHUTH010000032.1, from coordinate 31,565 downwards.
GCGGCCAAGTCGCATCCGGGCCAGCTGACCTACGCCACGCCCGGCGTCGGCACGCCGCACCACCTGTCGATGGCGCTCTTGATGCAGGGCACCGGCACCGAGCTGCTGCACGTGCCCTACAAGGGCACCGCGGGCGCCGTCACCGACCTGCTCGGCGGGCGCATCGACGCGATGTTCCTGCCGGTGCACGTGGCGCTGCAGCACATCCAGGCCGGCAAGCTCAAGGCGCTCGCCACCGGCAGCAGCCACCGCCTGCCGCAACTGCCCGACGTGCCCACCCTGGCCGAGGCCGGCGTGACCGCCGACAACGTCGACATGTGGTACGGCGTGCTCGCGCCCAAGGGCACGCCGGCCGACGTGGTGGCGCGGCTCAACAAGGAGATCGCCGCGGTGCTGAAGTCGCCCGAGGTGGCGAAGTCCTTCGAGGCGCAGGGCATGGTGCCCGCGAGCTCGACGCCGGCGGAGTTCGGCACGCTGATCCAGAAGGATGCGCAGCGCTGGGCGGCGGTGGTGAAGAAGGGGAACATCACGGCGGATTGAGCCGGCGTCTTTCTCCCTCCCCCGCTGGGGGAGGGCCGGGGTGGGGGCATGCGGCGGTGGACAGGGTCGCGGCCTCATCGACCGCCCGGTGCCCCCATCCCGACCTTCCCCCAGCGGGGGAAGGGGCAAATGCCTTCAACGAGGCGCGCGCCCCGCGTGCCGCGCCAGATGCACCTGGTGCAGCGTGATCTTGCGCACCTCGGCCTGGCTGGTCTCGATGTGGGCGCGCAGCAGCATCGCGGCCTGGTCGCCGCGGTTGGCGCGCACGGCCTTGAGAATCTTGGCGTGCTCGTCGTAGGTGGCGTCGATGCGCGGCTGCTGCGTGAAGTCGAGGCGGCGGATGATGCGGATGCGGTCGGTGACGTCGCGATGCACGCGCGCCATCTCGGCATTGCCCGCGGCCGCGACCAGCGAGCAGTGGAAGGCCTCGTCCCAGGCCGCGACCTGCGCCATGTCGGTGCTGCGCTGCGCGGCGGGCACCAGCCAGATGGCTGCGAGCTCGTCGAGCAGGCTGCGGTCGACGCGGCGGTCGGCCTCGCACAGGCGGTGCACGGCCGAGGTCTCGAGGATCATGCGCAGGTCGTAGAGCTGCTCGAACTGCTCGAAGTCGAAGGGCAGCACGCGCCAGCCGCTGCGGAACAGCACCTCGACGAAGCCCTCCTGCTGCAGCCGGAACAGCGCCTGGCGCACCGGCGTGCGCGAGACGCCGAGGCGGTCGCTGATCTCGTTCTCGGTGAAGCGGTCGCCCGGCACGAGGATGAACTCGGCCACGTCGCGCTTGAGCTGCGCATAGACCTCGTCGGCGCGCGTGCGGAACACGACCGCGTCGGCGGCCACCGGCGTGGACGCGGGGGCTGTGGGTTCGGCGGCTTCGGTGCCGTGGCGGGGACGGGCGATGGTCGACACGGGGCGAATGGTAGTCGCTGCGGCGCGCTTCATGCGCCGCCGAGCGCTTCGATGAGCTGGCCGCCGGTCGCGGTCCAGCCGACGATGCCGCCCTGGGCGCGCACCATCTCGACGGTGGCGGTCTTGAAGGCCGGGAAGTAGCTCTCGGTGCAGTCCTCGAGCAGCAGGCCGTCGTAGCCGCGGTCGTTGGCCTCGCGCATGCTGGTCTGCACGCAGACCTCGGTGGTGACGCCGCCGAACAGCAGGTGAGTGATGCCGCGTGCACGCAGCAACTCGTGCAGCTCGGTGGCGTAGAAGGCCCCCTTGCCGGGCTTGTCGATCACGATCTCGCCGGCCACGGGCGCGAGCGCCTCGATGATCTGGTTGCCGGGCTCGCCGGCCACGAGGATGCGGCCCATCGGTCCCTCGTCGCCGATGCGCAGCGTGGGATTGCCGCGGTTGCGCTTGGCCGGCGGGCAGTCCGAGAGATCGGGCCGGTGCGCCTCGCGCGTATGGACCACGAGGCCGCCGGCCGCGCGCCAGGCGGCGAGCACGCGCTGCGTGGCCGGCACGATGGCCTCGAGCAGCGAGACGTCGTTGCCCAGGGTCTCGCCGAAGCCGCCGGGCTCGATGAAGTCGCGCTGCATGTCGATCAGCACGAGCGCGGTGGTCTTCGGGTCGAAGGTGTAGGGAAAGGGAAGTGCGTTCGTGATCTGCATGTTGGTTATCCCATTCGCTGCGCGCCACCCGCAGAACTCGCAGTGGCGAAGGCGTTTGAAGACGGGCGCGGACTTCCGGACGCAGAGGACGCGAAGGTTGCGCGAAGGACGCAAAAGGAATGCAGAAAATTTTTTGAATTTCTCTTTCGCGCCCTTTGCGAAACCTTCGCGTCCTCTGCGTCCGGCTGTTCGTGTTTCATCTCGATTCCATTCAATGCCCGCCGCCCATGTGCGCGCCGATCACGTGCCGCTCGGCACCCGCGGCGGCGGTCTCGTGGACCACGCGGCCCTCGCTCATGACGACGATGCGGTCCGACAGCTCGAGCAACTCGTCGAGGTCCTCGCTGACCAGCAGCACCGCCCCGCCCTTCTCGCGCACCTGCACGATGCGCGCGTGGATCTCGGCCACGGCCGCGAAGTCGAGGCCGAACACGGGGTTGGCCGCGATCAGCACGTTGATGTCGCCCGCGAGCTCGCGCGCGAGCACGGCGCGCTGCACGTTGCCGCCCGAGAGGCTGCGAATGGGCGCGCCCTCGCCCTGGGTCTTCACGCCGTACTCGGCGATCCATTCACGCGCCCGCGCACGCCAGCGCGAGAAGCGCAGCAGGCCGCCGGCCGCGAGCGGCGGACGGTCGAAGTCGCGCAGCGCCATGTTCTCGGCCACGCTCAGGTCGCCCACGCAGGCATTGCGCAGCGGCTCCTCGGGCAGGCTGCGCACCCTGAGTTCGCGGTTCTCGGCGCGGCTTGCGCGGTAGGGCGTGCCCATCACGCGCACCCGGCCCGCGAGCCGCGGGCGCTGGCCCACCAGTGCCTCGACCAGTTCGCGCTGGCCGTTGCCCGAGACACCCGCCACGCCGAGGATCTCGCCCGCGCGCACCGACAGGCTCAGGTCGTGCAGCGCGAGCGTGCCGCGGTCGCCGAGCGCGCGCAGGCCCTCGACCTCGAGCGCGACGGGCGCATCGGCGGCCGGCGCGCGACGCGTGGAGGCGACGACCTGCGCCGGGGCCGCGGTGGTCTGCTGCGCGCCCATCATGGTCGCGGCGAGCAGCGCCGGGCTGGTGTCGGCCACGCGGCCGTGGTGCACGGCCTTGCCGCGCCGCAGCACCGTCACGCCGTCGGCATAGGCCATGACCTCGCGAAACTTGTGCGTGATGATCAGCACGGTGCACAGCCCGCTGCGCGCGAACTCGCGCACATGGCCCAGCACCTCATCGGCCTCCTGCGGCGTGAGCACCGAGGTCGGCTCGTCGAGGATCAAGAGGCGCGGCTTCAGGTAGAGCTGCTTGAGCAGTTCGAGCTTCTGCTTCTCGCCCGCGGCCAGTTCGGACGGCCGCGCATCGAGGTCGAGGCGGAACGGCGTGGTGGCCAGGAAGGCCTCGAGCTCGGCGCGCTTGGCCTTCCAGTCGATCACCGCGGGCGTGCGACCGCCGGCCAGCAGCAGGTTCTCGGCCACGGTCATGCCCGGTGCCAGCGTGAAGTGCTGGTAGACCATGCCGATGCCGAGAGCGCGCGCGACGATCGGGTTGGCGATGTCCTGCTCGCGGCCGTCGATCAGGATGCTGCCCTCCTCCGCGCGCTGGAAGCCGGCCACGCATTTCACCAGCGTGCTCTTGCCCGCGCCGTTCTCGCCGAGCAGCGCATGCACGCTGCCGGGTTCGACGCGCAGCGTCACGCTGTCCATCGCGGTGAAGGCGCCGAAGCGCTTGGTGAGGCGGTAGGTGTCGAGCGCGAGCGCGCCGGTGCCTGGGGGGAGGCCGCCGATGGCGTGAGGGGATGTTGTGCTCATATCCGGACTCCAAGGGGTCGTTCGGGGCGCGGCCGGTACGACCACAGCGCCCCTCGATCACGTCGCTGGGGTGCCTTGCGCAGCGAAATCAAGGAGGAGGCCGAAGGCCGGGGGACATTCGCGGAGCAAGGCACCCCAGTGGCGTGATCGCGCCCCGGTCCGTGACAGCGAAGACATGCGCTCATAACGCCGCCAGCAAAGCCTGCGACGAAGCATGCGCCCCGAACACCCCGCCCTGCATCGTGATCATCTTGAGCGCCGCGAGATGGTTGCCATGGTCGGTCGCCGCCGTGCAGTCCGACAGCAGCAGGCATTCGAAGCCGCGGTCGTTGGCATCGCGCATGGTGGTGTGCACGCAGACGTCGGTGGTGATGCCCGCAAGGATCAGGTTCTCGATGCCGCGCGTGCGCAGGATCAGCTCGAGGTCGGTGGCATAGAACGAGCCCTTGCCGGGCTTGTCGATCACGGTCTCGCCGGGCAGCGGCGCGAGCTCGGGGATGATTTCCCAGCCCGGCTCGCCGCGCACCAGGATGCGCCCGCAGGGACCGTCGTCGCCGATGCCCACGCCGTTGGCGCCGATCTGGCGCGAGCGCCAGCGCTTGTTGGCCGGCAGGTCGGCGAGATCGGGCCGGTGGCCCTCGCGCGTGTGGATCACGTGATAGCCCAGCGGCCGCAGCGCTGCGAGCGTGCGCGCGATCGGCTGGATCGGCGCCTGCACCAGCGACAGGTCGTAGCCCATCACGTCGACATAGCCGCCCTTGCCGCAGAAGTCGGTCTGCATGTCGATCACGATCAGCGCCGTGTTGTCGGGCCGAAGCTGGCCGTTGTAGGGCCAGGCATAGGGTTCGGCCGCGACGTGGCGCTGCACGGCGGCGGTGTAGTTGGTGCTCATTGCCCGGGTCCTGCGTAGCTGCGTTCGGGCGGCGCGAAGCCGCAAGGCGTGCCGTCGGTCACCTTCACCTCGGCGCTCCAGGGCAGGCGGTAGGTGCCCGCGGCCATGTCGCGCATGTAGGTGTAGGGACAGTCCTGCGCCCCGCCCTTCACCGCCACGTAGCCGCGGTGGTAGAGCTGGTAGATGTTGTTCTCCACGCCCCAGCCGGTGCGCGCCTCGCGCACCAGGTCGGGCCGCAGTTCGGCCGTGACGATCTCGTCGACGCGGCCGCCGCCCTCGACCAGCACCGTGCCGTCGAAGTTGCAGAACATGCCCTCGCCCATCGAGTCGAAGCTGCCGTCGCTGCCGCTCAGGCACACGCTGGCCGTGTACGCGAGGTTGCAGAAGGCGTTGGCCTGGTTGGTGATCTTCCAGGCATGGCGGATCGGCGCGGTGTAGCCGGCCGTGCGCAGGATGATCTCGGCGCCCTTGTACGCGGCCTCGCGCGCCATCTCGGGGAACATGCCGTCGTGGCAGATGATCAGCGCGAGCTTGCTGCCGTTGGGGCCGTCGCACACCGGCACGCCGAGGTTGCCGGGCTCCCAGGGCTCGACCGGCACCCACGGATGCAGCTTGCGGTAGTAGAGCCGGATCTCGCCCTGGTCGTCGATGATCAGCCCGCTGTTGTAGGGGTTGCCGCGCGGGTTGGCTTCCATGATCGAGAAGCAGCCCCAGATGCGGTGCTCGATGCAGGCCTGTTTGAAGGCCGCGACCTCGGGGCCGTCGAGCGTGCACATGATCTCGGGGTTGGTGTCCATCGAGAGGCCGTGCAGCGCGTACTCGGGGAACACCACCAGGTCCATGGTCGACTGGTTGCGGCGCGCCTTGCCCACCAGCTCGCAGATGCGCGCGGTCTGCGCCGCGAGCTCGGCGCGCGTCTTCACGTTCGGCAGCTGCAGCTGCACCAGGCCGACGACGACGCCGTTGGCCGATTTGTTGAGTCCGCCGAGGCCGCTCATGGGCGATGTCCTTGTGTGATGGGGTTTGGAGTCATGTCGAGGTTCAGTTCCTGGTGGCCGACAGCTCGCCGGGGCTGCCCGCGGCCGCGCTGCCGGGGCGGCAGGTCAGCACCAGGATCGCCAGCGTGAGCACATAGGGCACGGTGTTGAAGAGGTGGTAGCCCCAGCCGATGCCGATCGACTGCAGCGCGGGACCGATGGCGCCCGCGCCACCGAAGAGAAAGGCCGCGCCCACGCAGCGCAGCGGGCTCCAGCGCGCGAAGATCACCAGCGCCACCGCGATCAGGCCCTGGCCGCTCGAGATGCCCTCGTTCCAGCTGCCCGGATAGAACAGCGTGAGCGAGGCGCCGCCGAGCCCCGCGATGAAGCCGCCCGCGGTGGTGGCCGCGATGCGCAGGCCCGACACCGAATAGCCGAGCGCGCGCGTGGCCTGCGCCGAATCGCCGGCCATGCGCACCAAAAGGCCGATGCGCGTGCGCGCGAAGCCCCACCACAGCAGCAGCGCCAGCGCCAGGCCCACCGGCACCAGCGCATTGAGCTGCAGCGCCGAGCGCACCACCGGGTTGTCGCTCCAGAAGCCCAGCGGGATCGCGGGAATCTGCGGCGCCTGCGGCTGGATCAGCGGCTTGCCGAGGTAGAACGCCAGGCCGGTGCCCAGCAGCATCAGCGCGATGCCGGTGGCCACGTCGTTGACGCGGTCGAGCGAACACAACAGGCCGTGCAGCAGCGCGAGCGCCGCGCCCGCCGTGGCGCCGATCAGCACGCCGAGCCAGGCCGAGTCGGTGAGGTAAGCACCGCCGAAGGCCGCCATGGCCGACAGCACCAGCACGCCCTCGAGGCCGAGGTTGATGCGGCCCGACTTCTCGGTGAGGCACTCGCCCAGGCTCACGAACAGGAAGGGCGCGCCCACGCGCAGCGCGCCGCCGACGATGCCGGCCACGAGCGCGATCCACTGGTCTGCGGTCATGCAACGAAACTCCTGTCGTAGCTCTTCGCTTCGGGCAGCATGCGATCGCCGAACTTCTTCCAGTTGACCGTGCGCAGCCCCTCGCTCGCGAGGATCAGCACGAAGGCGATGCCCTGCAGCACCAGCACCGAGGCATCGGGCAGGCCGACGCGCCGCTGCAGCAGGCTGCCCGCGGCGCCGAAGCCGCCGAACAGGATCGCCACCGGCACGATGGCCGCGGGGTTGTGGCGCGCGATGAAGGAAACGAGGATGCCCGCGTAGCCGTAACCCGCGATCAGCGAGGCGTTGGCGTTGGTGTGCACCGCCGCCACCTCGATCGCGCCGGCCACGCCCGCACAGGCGCCGCCGAGGCCGCAGGCACCAAGGATCAGCCGCGTGGCCGGCAGTCCCACGAGTTGCGCGGTGCGCGGGTTGCCGCCCACCACGCGCACCGAGAAGCCCGAGGGCGTGGCGCGCAGCCAGGCCGCGAGGCCCAGGCAGGCGACGATGCCGACCACCAGGCCCCAGTGCACGTCGGAACCGCCGATGCCGCCGATCAGCAGGCCGTCGGGCAGGGTGTGGGTCGAGGGCTTGTTGAGGCTCGCGGGATCGCGCAGCGGCCCTTCGACCAGGTGCTTGAAGATGCCGATCGCGATGTAGGCCAAGAGCAGGCTGCTGATGGTCTCGTTGATGCCGCGGTACTGGCGCAGCCAGCCCGCGAGCATGATCCACAGCGCGCCGACCGCCGCGCCCGCGATGCACAGGAGCGTGATGCCGGCCACGCCCGAAGGCAGCGGCAGCGCATGCGCGAGCGCCGCGCAGGCCAGGCCGCCGAACACCAGCGCGCCCTCGCCGCCGATCACGATCAGCCCGGCGCGCGCCGGCAGCGCCACGCACAGGGCCGTGAGCATCAGCGGCGCCGCGCGCTGCAGCGTGTTCTGCCACGAGAACCAGTCGCCGAAGGCGCCCTTGAACAGCGTGGTCCAGACCTCCACCGGATCGACGCCAGCGAAGGCGACGACCAGGCCGAAGACCAGGAGCGCCGCCGCGATGGCGAAGACCGGGAGGGCGAATTCCTTGAATGCGCTACGCATGACCGCTTTCTCGAAAGGGGGAGAATCGGCCGCCGCCGGGCCGCCCCAAGGCGGGCCGAGCCTCCCCCTCGGGGGGTGGCGAAGCACACGCAGTGGCAAGCCGGGGGGCCAACATTGCTAGACCGAGCCGAGCACGCCTTCGACCAGGTAGTTCATCTTCTCGAGCTCGAGGTCGGTCTGCTTGAGCACCTTGCCCGCGGGCACCACCACCGCGCCCTTGTTGTCCTTGATGCCGTCCTTGAAGATGTCGAAGCTGCCCGCGATCATCTTGGCCTTGATGTCGTCGGCCTGCTTCTTCGCGGCGTCCGGCACCATCGGGCCGTAGGCCGACATCTTCACGTGGCCTTCCTTCAGGCCGCCGCGCAGGAAGTTGGGATGCGGCTTGCCGGTCTGCGCGGCCTCGATCGCGGTCTTGTAGGCGGTGAGCCAGTTCCACTCGGCGCCCGTGAGGTAGGCGTTCGGCGCGAGCTTGGCCTGGCTCGCGTGGTAGCCGCAGACCATCTTGCCGCGCTTGGCGGCCGTCTCGACCACCACCTTGGGGCCGTCCACGTGCATGGTGAACACGTCGCAGCCCTGGTCGGCCAGGCTGTTGGTGGCCTCGGCCTCCTTCACGGCCATCGACCAGTCGCCGGTGAAGATCACGCTGCAGGTGATGTTCGGCTTGACCGAGCGCGCACCCAGCGTGAAGGCATTGATGTTGCGCAGCACCTGCGGGATCGGCTTGGCCGCGACGAAGGCGATCTTGTTGCTCTTCGTCATGTGGGCGGCGATCACGCCGTTGAGGAACTGGCACTCGTCGATGTAGCCGAAGAAGCTGCCGACGTTCTTCGGATGCTTGCCCTCGGTCCAGAGGCCGCCGCAGTGCGAGAAGCGCACGTCGGGGTTCTTGGGCGCGACGGCCAGGATGTGCGGATCGAAGTAGCCGAAGGAGGTCGGGAACAGCAGCTTGGCACCGTCCTGCGCGATCATGCCCGACATGGTCTTCTGCACGGCCGCGGTCTCGGGCACGTTCTCCTCTTCCACCAGCTTGATGCCGGGCAGCTTCTTGATCTCGGCCGCGGCCTGCGCGTGCGCCTGGTTGTAGCCGTAGTCGTCGCGCGCGCCGACGTAGATCACGCCGACGGTGAGCGGCTTGGCCTGCGCGCGAGCGAAGGGGCTCAGCGCACCGAGGGTGCCGGCCGCGCCGAGGGCGGCCAGGGTCTTGAGGGAATCGCGGCGATTGGGTTGGCTCGTCATGCTGTGCTTTCGGGAGGGTGGAGGTGGGGGTGCAAGAAATGGGCCTCAGGCGCCGAGCAGGCTCACGTGCGCGACGACCACGCGCCAGCCCTGGTCCGTGCGCATCCAGGTCTGGCTCTGGCGGCCGGTGCGTTCGCTGCCTTCGCGGCGGAACTCGCAGTTGGCGGTCGCGAAGTCGCGGCCGTAGGTGGTGATGGCGACGCGCAGCAGCTCGCGCGCGAGCCCCTGCGCGGGGCGCGATGCGCGAAAGGCCTGGATCGCTTCGTAGCCGTAGAGGTTCTCGGTCGCGCCGTAGCGCAGCGTGGTCGGGCTGGCCCAGAACAGTTCGTCGAGCACCTCGACCTCGTTGTGCACCAGTGCGTGCTCGTAGCGCGCGAACACGGTCTCGACTTCGGCGAGCACGTCGGGCAGGTTGATCTCGGGAGTGGTCATGAAGCTGGGTGTCCGTCGGTCGTCAAAGGGTGGCCACGGGCGCGCGCGCCACGCCCGCGTCCTCGAGCGCCGCGGCCACGCGCAGCGCGAGGTCTTCCCGCCAGGGCGCGGCGATCAGCTGCACGCCGATCGGCAGCCGCGCATGCGCGCCCCACACCGGCACGCTGCACACCGGCAGGCCGATGCACGAGATCGGCTGCGTCAGCAGCCCCATGTTGGGCCGCACCGGCAGGCTCTGGCCGTTGATCTCGAAGCGCTCGGCGCCCACCGGCGTGGCGGCGCTCGGCGTGGCGGGCGCGAGCAGCACGTCGAAGCGGCCGAACACGCGCGCCACCGCCTCGGCATAGACGCGGCGCACGCGCTGGGCGCGCGCGATCCAGGCGGCCGGCAGCAGCGCGCCCGCGAGGAAGCGGTCGCGCGACAGCGGTTCGAAGTCGTGCGCGCGGCGGCGCAGGTCGTCGAGGTGCAGCGCCGCGCCTTCGGCGTTGGTGATCAGGAAGGCGGCCGCGCGGCCGGCCTCGACCAGCGGCAGCTCGACGCTGGCGTGCGCGGCCAGCGCATCGGCCACGCGGTCGACCGCGGCGTTGGCCTCGGCGCCGGCGTTGGCGCGGAAGTAGCCGCCGAGCACGCCGATGCGCAGGCCCTGCGTGCCGCGCACCAGCAGCGGCGCCACCGGTTCGACCGCGCGCTGCGTGCAGCCGGGGTCGCGCCGTCCGGCGGGATCCTCCGGGCCCTGCATCGCGTCGTAGGCCAGCGCGAGGTCGCGCGCCGAACGCGCGAAGGGCCCGAGGTGATCGAGGCTCGAGACGAAGGGATAGCTGCCGCTGCGCGGCAGCCGGCCGAAGGTGGGCTTGAGGCCGAACACGCCGCACAGCGAGGCCGGCACGCGGATCGAGCCGTTGGTGTCCGAGCCCAGCGTGAGCGCGACCTGCCCCGCGGCCACGGCCGCGCCCGAGCCGCCCGAGGAACCGCCCGCGATGCACGAGAGGTCGTGCGGATTGCGCGTCGGGCCCTCGTGGCTGTTCTCGGTGGTGAAGCCGTAGGCGTACTCGTCCATGTTGAGCGCGCCGACCAGCACCGCGCCCGCGCGCTCGAGCCGGCGCACCAGCAGCGCGTCGGCATTCGCGGGCGCGGCTTCGCGCTCGATCTTCGAGCCGGCCAGCGTGGCGATGCCCGCGATGTCGAACAGGTTCTTGACCGCGAAGGGCACGCCGAGCAGCGGCAGTTCGCGCGTGCGCTCGGCCGTGGCCGAGGCCAGCGAGGCATCGACCTGCGCGGCGCGGCGCAGCGCGCGTTCGCGCAGCACGGCGGTGAAGGCGTTGACGCGGCCGTCGATGGCCTCGATGCGCGCGAGGCTGGCCTCGGCCAGCGCACTGGCGCTGACCTCGCCGCGGCGCACCGCCTCGGCCATGGCGCTCGCGTCCCTGGCGATCAGGCTGGCGGCGTTCATCGGCCGGCCTCCGAAGGCGAGACCGGAACGAACTGCACCGCCGCCTCGTCGTGCACCGACAGCGGCACCGCCTCGATGGTGGCCGCGAAGCCGGCCGCGAGCGCGAAGTAGCGCAGCACGCCCTCGCGGTGGGCGGGCGAGAGCGGGAGGCCGAGCGCGGCCGCGGCCGCGTCGACGTGGCGTTCGATCTGTTCGGGCGTCATGGCGTCGGCTCCTCTCAACGGCGCACTTCGCGCTGGAAGATGTCGAGGCTCAGCTTTTTCATCGCGACGAAGCTCTCGGTGCTCAGGGTCTCGACCGTGCGCGGGCGCGCATCGCCATAGCGCAGGATCTCGGCCACCTTGGTCGGGCGCTTGGTCAGGAGCAGCACCTCGTCGGCCAGGTACACGGCCTCCTCGAGGTCGTGCGAGACCAGCAGCATGGTGGTGCCGGTCTGCATGAACACCTCCTGCAGCTTCTCGCGGATGAACAAGGTCATCTCGAAGTCGAGCGCCGAGAAGGGCTCGTCGAGGAACAGCACCTCGGGATTCGGCGCGAGCGCGCGCATGATCGACGCGGTCTGCTGCTGGCCGCCCGAGAGCTCGTAGGGAAAGCGCTTGAGGTCGAACTTGACGTCGAAGGAGGCGACCAGTTCCTCCATGCGGCGATCGACCTCGGCCTTGCTGCGGCCTTCCAGCTTCAGCGGATAGGCGATGTTGTCGATGGTGCGCATCCACGGGAACATCGCCTCGCGGTAGTTCTGGAACACGTAGCCGATCTTGGTGTCCTTGCGCTGTTTCCCGTCGAACAGGATCTCGCCGCTGTCGATGGGAATCAGCCCCGCGATCATGTTGATCAGCGTGGACTTGCCGCAGCCGTTGGGCCCGAACACCGAGACGATGCGGTGCTTGGGGATGTCGAGGTCGAAGTTCTCGTACAGCGGCCAGCCCGCGAAGTACTTGGTGAGGCCGCGGATCGTGATGTGGGTGCCCGCCGGGCCGGGCTTGAACACCGGCTTGGGCACGTCGGCATACACCGGGCCGTTGACGACGATGTCGGGCGTGGCTTTCATCGGCCGCTCCAGTGAACGATGCGGCGCTCGGCCACGAGGAAGAGGATGTTGAGCACGTAGCCCAGCGCGCCGGCCGCGAGGATGGCCGCATACATGCTCTTGACGTTGAGCACCTGCTGCGCGTCGATGATGCGGTGGCCCAGGCCGTTGTCGGAGCCGATGAACATCTCGGCCACGATCACGATCACCAGCGCCATCGAGACCGCCGAGCGCAGGCCCACGAAGCTGGGCTGCAGGCTCTCCCACACCAGCACGTCCTTGAAGATCTGCCAGCGCGAGGCGCCCATCACGCGCGCCGCCATCACGCGCTGCTTGCGCGCGTTGATCACGCCGTAGGCGCTGTTGAACACCACGATCAGCAGCGCGCCGAAGGCCGCGATCGCCACCTTGTTGATGTCGGACACGCCGAAGATCAGCAGGAACAGCGGGATCAGCGCCGACGAGGGCGTGGAGCGGAAGAAGTCGATCAGGAACTCGACGCTGCGGTAGGCGCGCTCGTTGCTGCCCAGCAGCACGCCCAGCGGCATGCCGACGATGGCGGCGATCGCGAAGGCCTGCACGGTGCGCCACACGGTGACGGCGAAGTCGACGAGCAGCGGCCCGCCGGCCAGGCCGGTGATGAGCGCGGCCACGGTGTCGGCCGGCGAGGGCAGCAGGATCGGCTTGATGAAGCCGAGCCGCACCACCAGGTCCCAGACGATGAACAGGACGACCGGCCCGATGGCCGGCAGCCAGCGCTCCCAGGCGGGCGCCTTCGGTGCCGCGGAGGCGGCGTTGCCCGCGGGCGGTGCCCAGGGCGAAGCGGTGGTGCTGCTGTCGGCCATGGCGTCAGGCCTTGTAGAGCAGGCCGTCCACCAGGACCTTCTTCTCGAAGATCCCCTTCTCGGTGAACAGGTCGTAGAACTTCTGGAAGTAGGCGACGTCGCTGGGCTTGAACTCGTTGTAGAGCATGTACGAGGCCAGCGGCACCTCGGCCGTGAGCTTGCCCTCGATGGCGGTGTAGCCCTTCATGTACTGGCGCGCCTCGTCGGGCTGGCTGCGCACCAGCTCCACGCCGCGCGCATAGGCGGCGATGTACTTCTTCGCGGCGTCGGGGTTCTTCTTGAGGAACTCGGTCGTGAGGCTGGCGGCGCCGCCATGCCAGGGCGCCATCGGGTCGCCGAGGATGTAGCGCGCGACCACGCCGGCCTCGAGCACGCGCGTGGTGCCGTTCATGCGGCCCACGGTGCCGGTGGGCTCGAGCGTGTAGCAGGCATCGACCTGCCCCGCCACCAGCGCGGCCACGTGCTGGCCGATCGGCAGCTCGCTGACCGACACGCCCTTGGCGCCCGCGCGCTCGAGCATGGTCTTGCACAGCGTGACGTTCTGGATGCCCGGGCCCGAGGCCACCTTCTTGCCCGCGAGCTCGGCCATGGCCTTGATCGGGCTGTCCTTCGCGACGATGAACTCGTCGAGCACGAACTTCGCGTTGCTCGGGTTGGTGCAGAAGATCTTGAACAGGCCCGGCTGCGCGATCTCGCCGATCGCGAGGTTGGCCGAGCCGGTGCCGTTGGCGCTGCCGTCGCAGCGGCCCGCGAGCATGGCTTCCATCACCTGCTGCGCGCCCGCGAACTTCTGCGGTTCCACGTCGAGCCCCGCTTCCTTGAAGAAGCCGCGCTCGACCGCCGCGAAGAAAGGCAGACCCGCGGCCACCGGCCAGAAGCCGACGCGGATCTTCGGTGCCGCCTGGGCGCGCACGATCGCCGGCGCGGCGAGCACCGCGAGGCCGGCGGCGCCGGCCTGCAGCACCTGTCGGCGCGAGGCGGAGGAAGGAAGGTCGGAGATGGACATGGAAGACTCCTCGGTCTGGGTTCGAAGACAACAGGGATTCAGGCGGCGCGGCTCGCGAGATAGGCGCGCCAGCCGCCATGGCGCGTGACCTCTTCCGCACCGGCCAGCGCATGGCCCTCGCAGATGAAGCCGTGCACCCAGCGGCCGTCGGCCAGCTCGACGCTGCCCAGGCCCAGCGGCGCGGGGATCAGCGCGAGGAAGCCGCCGACCTCGGCCAGCGGCAGGTCCCACACCTCGAGCGCGATCGCGGCGCCGCCCTCGGCGCTGCGCTGCAGGCCGGGCTTGGGCGGCACGGTGCCGGGCAGCGCGTACAGCCGGTAGCGCGGCGCGGTCTGGATGGCTTCGCGCAGCACGGCGCCGCGCTCGGTGAGCTGGCCGTTGAGCGGCATGCCGCTGAGGTGCGCGCCGACCACCGCGATCGGCAGCGTCGCGGCCTGCGCCGGGGCGAGGCCACGGATCGGCCGCGGCGCGGGCAGCGGCTCGCCGGTCGCGCCCTGCGCGAGGCCGGTGGCGTGGTGGTAGCGCTGGCCCAGCTCGGCCAGCGCGAGGTCGCTGCCGCAGCGGCCGATCAGCGTGATGCCGAAGGGCAGGCCGTCGGGCCGCAGGCTGCTGGGCACCGAGAGCGCGGCGTAGTCGAGCAGGTTGACGAAGTTGGTGTAGGCGCCGAGGTTGCGGTTGAGCGCCACCGGGTCGGCGCGCATCGCGTCGCGCGTGTAGTGCGTGGGCGCGGTGGGCACCAGCAGCACGTCGATGTCGCGCCACATCGGTTCGGCCTGCTGCGCGAGCGCGCGCAGCCGGGTCTGGGCCTCGAACACGTCGGCCGCGTTGTAGCCGCGGCCCTGCGCGAGGATGCCGCGCACGGGCTCGACGACCTCGGCCTCGTGGCGGTCGAAGAAGGCGCGCACCGCGGCATAGCGCTCGGCCACCAGCGCGCTGTCGTAGAGCAGCGCGGCGGCCTCGGCCAGCGGCGCGAAGGGCACGGTGACGGCCGTGCCGCCCAGCGCCTCGAGGCGCCGGCGCGCGTCGGCGAAGGCGGCCTCGGCCAGCGTGTCGCCGAAGAAGGCGAGGCGGTCGGGCACGCCGAAGCGGAAGGCGGCGGGGAAGGGCTCGGCATCGAGCGCGATGTCGCGCGAGTAGGGATCGCGCGCATCGAAGCCGAGCGCGGCCTGCAGCACCTCGACCGCGAGCGCGACCGTGCGCGCGAAGATCGAGACGCAGTCGACGCTCTGCGCGGCCGGCACCACGCCGGCGGTGCTCAGCAGCCCGCGCGAGGGCTTGAGGCCGACGATGTTGTTGAGGCCCGCGGGCACGCGGCCCGAGCCGGCCGTGTCGGTGCCGAGCGCGAAGTCGGCCTCGCCGGTGGCGACCACGCGGGCCGAACCCGAGCTCGAGCCGCCCGAGACATAGCTGGCATCGAAGGCATTGCCGACCTCGCCATAGGGCGAGCGCGTGCCGTTGAGGCCGCAGGCGAACTGGTCGAGGTTGGTCTTGCCGAGCAGCGACGCACCGGCGTCGAGCAGCCGCTGCACCACGGCCGCATGGGCGGCCGGCAGGCGGTCGAAGGCCGGGCAGGCGGCGGTGGTGGGCACGCCGGCGACGTCGATGTTGTCCTTGACGGCGAAGCGCAGGCCCGCGAGCGGGGCGGGGGTGGTAGCGGGCGTGGCTTCCCGCGTGTCGTCGTTCTCGCGCGTCAGCGGCTGCGCGAAACGCAGGATCCACGCCGCGGCGGCCGGGTCTTTCTCGTCATGCACCATGATCAGGCATCCAAACTTGTGTACAAGTCGAGATGCAAGCGGCGTGCCAGCGTGCACGGGCCGCTGCCGACGCGCCTATGGCATCAGCCGCTCAAGTATTTATGTATGGCTCCCTCCCCCGCTGGGGGAGGGTTGGGGTGGGGGCACCGGGCCTTGCCATCGTTGCGGGCCTTGTCCACCGCCCGGTGCCCCCATCCCGGCCTTCCCCCAGAGGGGGAAGGAGGAAGACAGGGCGCTCAGCTCTTCTTGGCGTCCCGGTACAGGTTCTCCACCTTCGGCAGATTCGCCTGCAGCTTGGCGATCCGGTCCGGCCCGCTCGGGTGCGTCGAGAGGAAGCTCAGCCCGCCCTGGTTCTTCGAGGCCGTGGCCATCTTGTTCCACAGCGAGACCGAGGCCTTCGGGTCGTAGCCGGCGCGCGCCGCGAGCTCCAGGCCGACGAGGTCGGCCTCGGTCTCGTCGCCGCGGCTGAACTTGAGCGTGAGCAGCTGGGTGCCCGCGCGCGCCGCGAGGTCGCCGACCTGCCCCAGGCCGAGCAGCTGCGCACCGATCGAGAGCGCGGCGCCGGTGCCCGCGCTCTTGGCCATGCGGGCGCGCGCATGCTCGCGCAGCGCATGGGCCATCTCGTGGCCCATCACCATCGCGACCTCGTCGTCAGTGAGCTTGAGCTGCTCGAGGATGCCGGTGAAGAAGGCGATCTTGCCGCCCGGCAGGCAGAAGGCGTTGATCTGCTTGCTGCCGATCAGGTTGACCTCCCACTTCCATTGCCGCGCACGGCTGTTCCAGGGCGTGGCGAAGGGGATCAGCCGGTTGGCGATGGCGCGCAGCCGCTGCAGCTGCGGATTGCCGTCGCCCGCGAGCGCGTTCTTGGCGCGCGCCTGCTCCAGCAGTTCGCCGTACTGCTGGCCGCCCGCGGCCTCGATGCGGTCGGCCGGCACGAGGTTGCGCGCCACCGAGGCATTGCCGACGTCGACCTGCGCGAGTGCCGGCCCGCTCAATGCCGCGCCGGCCGCGGCCAGCAGGAAGGCGCGCCGAGGCTGCCAGGCCGAGGCATGGGAGAGGACCGGGGCGGAGCGATCGCAGCGTGTGCACATATGGGGCCGGATGATAGGAACAAATGAAGACGCCTTGGTGGATGACCCGGCGGCCGACCGGCGCGGCACTCATGGACAATCGCTCCCACATGTCTTCCGTCCCGCCCGCCGAATCCACCGCCGCCGGTTCGCCGCCCTGGCGCGACGCCCTGAAGGTCTACCTCGAACCCGCCACCTTGCGCATGCTGGCGCTGGGCTTCTCGGCCGGGCTGCCGCTGCTGCTGGTGCTGGGCACGCTGAGCTTCCGGCTGCGCGAGGCCGGCATCGACCGCGCCACCATCGGCTACCTGAGCTGGGTCGGCCTGGCCTACGGCTTCAAATGGGTGTGGGCGCCGCTGGTCGACCGGCTGCCGCTGCCGCCGCTGACCACGCTGCTCGGGCGCCGGCGCGGCTGGCTGCTGCTGGCGCAGGGGATGGTGATCGCGGGGCTGGTCGGCATGGCGGTCAACGATCCGCGCCAGGGCCTCGTGCCGATGGTCTGGTGCGCGCTGCTGGTGGCCTTCGGCTCGGCCACGCAGGACATCGCGCTCGACGCCTTCCGCATCGAGTCGGCCGAAACGCGCAAGCAGGCGGCGCTGGCCGCGGCCTACCAGACCGGCTACCGGCTCGCGATGATCTGGGCCGGGGCCGGGGTGCTGTGGGTGGCGGCCTGGGCCGAGGTCGCGCCGGCCGCGCCGGCGGTGGGCGCGGCGGCCGGCGCGGCCTACCAGAATGGCGCCTGGAAGACGGCCTACCTCGTGATGGCCGGCTCCATGCTCGTGGGCGTGCTCACGGTGCTGCTGTCGCCCGAGCCCGCGAAGCGCTCGCTGTCGGCGCCGCGCAATGCCGCCGAATGGCTGCGCGACGTGCTGGTCGAGCCCTTCGCCGACTTCATCCGCCGCTACAAGTGGCAGGCGGTGCTGATCCTGTCGCTGATCGCGATCTACCGCATCAGCGACGTGGTGATGGGCATCATGGCCAACCCCTTCTACGTCGACATGGGCTTCACCAAGGACGAGGTGGCCACGGTCAGCAAGATCTACGGCGTGGTCATGACGCTGGTGGGCGCCTTCGTCGGCGGCGTGCTGTCGATGCGCCTGGGCGTGATGCGGGTGCTGATGCTGGGCGCGGTGCTCAGCGCGGCGAGCAACCTGCTGTTCGCCTGGCTGGCCTCGCGCGGCCACGACCTGACGGCCCTGATCGCCGTGGTCTCGGCCGACAACCTCGCGGGCGGCATCGCCTCGGCGGCCTTCATCGCCTACCTCTCGAGCCTCACCAACATCAGCTACTCGGCCACGCAGTACGCGCTGTTCAGCTCGCTGATGCTGCTGCTGCCGAAGTTCATCGCCGGCTACTCGGGCGTGTTCGTCGACGCCTACGGCTACAGCACCTTCTTCTATGCCACCGCCCTGCTCGGCGTGCCGGTGCTGGTGCTGGTGGCGCTGGCCTCGCGCACGCTGGCCGCGCGCCCGGACAGCGGGAAATCCTGACCCGGCCCCATAGGAAACCGCCGACACGGCCCCACCCCCGCAACTGGTAGGCTTTGCGCTGCTTCCCCCAGCCCCGACCACTAGAACTACTCCTCCAACCGCGTCACCGCCCAGCCACGTCCACACCGTGCCCGCCCGCATTCCTCCCCTCCAGATCAGCGCCTACACGGCCACCTCGGCCGTCGGCGTCGGCAAGGAGCCGCTTGCCGAAGCGCTCGAACATTCGCGCAGCGGCCTGCGCGCCAACGACTTCGGCCCCGCGCCGCTGCCGACCTGGATCGGCCGCGTCGACGGCCTCGAAGAAATCCGCCTGCCCGAGGCCTTCGCGCACTGGGACTGCCGCAACAACCGGCTGGCCTGGCTCGGCCTTTCGGCCGACGGCTTCCTCGAGGCCGTGGCCGCGGCGCGCCGGCGCCATGGCGCGGCGCGCATCGCGCTGATCCTCGGCACCTCGACCTCGAGCATCGGCGAGACCGAGCTGGCCTACACCCAGCTCGACGCCGACGGCCATTTCCCGCCCGCGCAGCGCCGCCCGGCGGTGCACACGCCGCATTCGCTCGCGATGTTCGTGCAGGAAGTGCTGGGCCTCGAAGGGCCGAGCGAGACCATCTCCACCGCCTGCTCGTCGAGCGCCAAGGTGTTCGCCTCGGCCGAGCGGCTGATCCGCCTGGGCCTGGTCGACGCGGCCGTGGTCGGCGGCGTCGACACGCTGTGCGGCAGCGTTCTGTTCGGCTTCAACTCGCTCGAGCTGGTGTCGGGCGGGCCGTGCCGGCCCTTCGATCCGGACCGCGACGGCATCAGCCTGGGCGAGGCCGCGGGCTTCGCGCTGCTCGAGCGCGCCGACGCTTCTTCCGGCTCGGGGCTGCAGCTGCTGGGCTACGGCGAGGCCAGCGACGCGCACCACATGTCGACACCGCATCCCGAGGGCCTGGGCGCCGAGCGCGCGCTCGACGAGGCGCTGGCGCGCGCCGGCCTCGCGCCCGAGGCGATCGACTACATCAACATGCACGGCACCGCGAGCCAGAAGAACGACGAGGTCGAGGGCGCGCTGGTGGCGCGCCGCTTCCCGGCGCGCACGCATGCGAGCTCGACCAAGGGCTTCACGGGCCACACGCTGGGCGCCGCGGGCATCGTCGAGGCGGTGATCAGCCTGCTGGCGATCGAGCGCGGCCTGATGCCGGGCACGGTCAACTCGGCCGCGCTCGACCCGGGCTTCGGCCCGCAGATCCGGCTCGCGCCGGCGCACGGCGAGGTGCGCTACGCGCTCTCCAACTCCTTCGGCTTCGGCGGCAACAACTGCGCACTGGTGTTCGGTAAGGCGGCGCAGGCATGAGCACCGCCCCAGGCCGCCCCAAGCAAGCTCGGACCGCGGTGCGAAGCACGAAGGTACTTCCATGAGCACCACGCCGACGATCTACATCGAGGGCTTGGCCTTCTGGAGCCTCACCCGCTCGGCTGGGAGGCCGCGAGCGGCCTACCGCGGCGAGGGCGTGCTCGCCAGTCCGCCGACGCTGGTGCTCGAGGGGGAGACCACGGCGATCCACGGCTCTGGCTACTAAGCAGACGCTTGCACCTCGGCAATTCATGACATACGCCAGCTAAACTGTATTTAGCCAATTTGGGAATGTTCATGCTCAATGTCACCTCGGCCAAAGCACAAAATCGCTTCGGGCAACTGCTGGGCTCTGCTCAACGCGAGCCCGTCGCCATCACCCAACGCGGCCGTCCCGCGGCTTACATCATTTCTCCTCAAGAGATAAATAAATTGCAGGAAGCTCCCCGTGCACGCGGCGAGGAACGGATCCAGCAACAGCGCCATTGGGCCGATGCATGCGCTGACGGCTGGAACGCCGTACAGGCCCAGTGGGGCTCTTTCGCAGACGAACACTCGCCCCTCTGAGGCATGGCGCAGTTCGATCTGCATCGAAACAGCGGCGAACAACAGCGCGCCATCCCCTATGTCTTGGGAAACTACAGATAGGTGTCCACAAGGCCCACCTAGAGCGTTCGCGTGACTCTCAGGGCACCTCGATCAATCGACCGGAGGCCGCGCCCTGCGTCTAGCGCACACCGAACAGACGTGGCGCTCGCAATCAGCGCGAAGCATGGGTACGCCGATCCTGGCGTTCGACACCGTCGGCAAGGACTTGTTCCCGTGACCTAGCGCTGCGCAGCTTGTAGGAAGTCTTCGTCGGAAAGAGTCTCAAACAGCGATCGAGCCGCCATCCACGAAGAGTTCAATGCCGGCAATGTAGCTGCTCTCATTTGATGCAAGGAACAGCACGGCGCGCGCGATCTCGTCTGGCTGACCCAGGCGACCGAGAGGCACGACCTGCTTCAGCATGTCTTCGACGCCCGGTCGCGAATCAAGGTAGCTACGCATCAGGCTGGTCTCAGTGCCGCCCGGCGATACCACGTTGACGCGGATTCCGCGCTCCTTCAGGTCGGCCGTCCAGGTTCGCGCGAACGAACGCACTGCCGCCTTGCTCGCGTTGTAGAGCGTTTGGTCGGGAAAGCCTTTACTGCCGGCGACCGAGCCGTTCAGGATGACTGCGGCGCCAGCGGTCATCAGTGGCAATGCCTTCTGCACGGTAAAAAGCACGCCGCGTACATTCAAGTCGAATAGGCGGTCAAAGCCGGCTTCGTCAATCGTGCCCAGCGGGCGCGGCTCGCCCTCGGCGATGCCAGCGTTGGCAAACACAACATCCAGCTTGCCGCTCTCGCGCTGAATGCGCTCGTAGAGGCGATCGAGGTCGGTGAGGTTCGCGGCATCTCCCTGTACGCCGATAGCACCGTTGCCAATTTCCCGGACGGCGTCGTTGAGTCGCTCCTGTCTGCGTCCGGTGACGTAGACCCGCGCGCCCTCTGCGGCGAAGAGCTTGGCAGTTGCCAGTCCAATGCCTTCGCTGCCACCGGTAATCGCTACAACTTTGTCTACAAATCGCTTGCCCATGCGTACCTCATCTCTAAAGTGGAGTGTTCCTCCACTTATTATATGGAGGAACCATCCACTTTTGAAGCGGAGCTATCATCCACTTGTAACCAAGACCGGATATGAAAGAAAGTCCTGCCACCGATGAGGCGCCACTACGCGCCGATGCAGCGCGCAATCGGGAGCGTATCCTTGCAGCTGCCGAAGAGGTGTTTCTCGAGCGTGGTGCTGATGCCTCGCTCGACGATGTTGCCAAGCGTGCGAAGGTGGGGATCGGGACGCTTTATCGCCGCTTCCCGACGCGCGAGGCCCTGCTTGCCGCACTAAGCGATGAGCGCCTGTTGTCGCTCGCAGCGGCGAGTCGAGCCGCAGACCCTGCGCCCGAACCCACAGCCTCCATACGCGCTTTCGTTCGAGCGCTCGTGATGCATGCCAGCCACTATCACGGACTAGCTGCATCGCTGGGCGCGGTACTTAAAAGCGGCACTCCCGGCTGCAAAGCGGGGAGCGATGAGGGTCTGCGGCTGCTCCAGCGTGCGCAAGAAGCGGGAGCGATTCGCGAGGATCTGTCCCTGGACGATCTGTTGTGCATGGTCACGGCGATCTCTCTTGCTGTCGAGCAGTCCCACAGCGGAAAAGCGCGTATCGCGCACTTGGTAGATCTGTTCTTTGACGGAATTGGGTTGCACCGAGCTGACGATCAACTGCTCCCCGAAAAAGTCGCGAACTAACCGATCCAGTCCTGGACGTGCTCAAAATGGTGAGCACAACCAAATCTTCACGCTGGCGGTAATTCCGGGCGGGCGTTGATTTCGATCGAGTTGGTCGAGTGGCGCTCTAGAAACAATCCCATTGAATCTCGACGGCGCATCATTGCGCCAGCAACTTCTTTTGCCGCGGCTCTTGTATCAGCCAGTCAGCTTCCTTGAATCAACATCCATCGCATGTTCACTTCCTCGTCGTGCAAGGTATGTAGCGGATAAATCTCGAGCCTGCATCCGAGCGCGCGTCTGAGGTGCCCCGTCGGCGCCGAACTCCGCACAGCAACCAGACCATCGCACCAATCGCATCAGCGGAAACGAAGTTGCCCGAGGTCGACCCCAGCCGAGGACATTCCGCGTGAAGGCTTGGCTCAAAGGTTCGAGAGCGATGCCGAGGCATTTTGAGGTGCCGCAGACGGTGAGTACTGCAAGCATGTCTGACGCCCGTAACTCCCGCAGGACCGAACCCTCGACAAAAGACGTGGTGACGTCTGGCCACTCCTTTTCATCGCAAAAGGTACATCATTACATCGACGAAAGTCGCCCTGCGCGGCGCATACAAGAAAAACTACGTGCGGATGCTCGTCCTCAAGCGCAGCTGTTCTGCCGCCCGGTGGAAGCTCCCTTGCTCCTGCACTGCGACAAATGCCCTCAGTACGAAATACTCGGCTTCTCGCATGGCGGGTCCCGCTGATGTGCGGCTGAGCATATCTGAGCGGAGATGAACCACGATCCTTGTGCCCCTTGAAGCCGCTGCCAAGGATATCGTGTCGTAGTTCCCTGGCCCAAGCTGCCCGAAGTACTTGCAGGCCTTACAGCAAGGCTTACAGAGAAGGCATCCAGGGCAACGGCGCCAAAGCCGCGGGATCGATGCCGCACGTCGATCACCGCCGCAAGCCCGCTGCACGACGCCTCGTCCAGCGCGTCCGGCGGATCGCGGTGGCGGTCGACTGGCAGACCCAGGCATCCGAAGTTGCGGGCGATCTCCGCAAAGTCCCGCTGGATGAATTTGGTAGCAGTCCTGCATCCGCTCGCCATCGATCTGCGCCTTGCGCAAGCTCGTGAGTCCTTGCGCGAGGCAACCGTTGTTGTTGCCGACCATGATCGTGTTCAAGGCGCGCGATTTGCTCCTCGAATCGGGGGACGATGCCGAAGGCCTTGGGGTCGAGCGCCCCCTCGAGAGAGCTCTCGGCAAGCCGGCCGACGTCGACCGCGCAGATGGCTGGTGGGCTTCGGCCGGTTCCTGGAGAGCAGGCCGGCAGCTTTCTTCAAAGAGCGCTAGATGACGTCACGCGATGTGGCAAATGGGATTGCCACAGGCTCGCTGGAAGGACGTTCGCCACGCTCAATCGAGCAGTTCTTCCAACAGCCTGGCGCCATCGGTCCCACGCTTGCAACGGCTCCATAGCCGATCGAACAGCTGCACGTGCAGGTCGACAGCCTCCTTCGCGGAAGTGATCATCGCCACGCCCACGTCCAGGTTCGGCAATTCGCCGATCCGAAAGGGACTCGTGCCGAGAACCACCGCATCGGATTGGTAGAACAGCTGGAATGCCACGTTCGGCACCACGTTTTCAACCAGGCCGATCTGGATGCCCAGCGGTTCCGTGCGCATCAGCCTGGCCAGGTGTTCCACCTGGCGCTGAGCTGCCTGCCTGCGCTTCGCGACCGTGGCAGCCGGCAGTCCAAGGCGCCCGACCAAACCTAGGGTCAGCAGTCGCCGCAGCTCCTCGAGCGAATAGAGACAGGTGATCGACGGCGAGTGCTCGCGGGCCTGGATCCGACGCTGCCCGAGGGTCTCCAGCAGCGCGGTCCCGCGGTCGCTTCGGGCACCAGCGCGCACGCGGCTGACGGGCGCTTCCGCCTCCTCGATCATGAGTGCAAGGTACTCGTCGTACTCCTCGGTGGTCAACAGGTATGACAGCGGACTGAAGAGCGCGACGATGTGACTCGCATTCTTCTCGAGCTGCTGCATGCGTGCCTGGTAGCTCGCGGCGTTCGCGTGGTACTCGGCCCCCGCCCCGAGCAGCGAGGCCAGACTGGTACCGAGGATGGAGGCGATGTTCTGGATCACGTCGATCTTGACGATCTCCCCTTGCTCGATGCGATAGAGCGCGGCACGCGACACCCCCAGTCGCGCAGCGAGCTCGTCTGCGTTGTAACCAGCACCAAGTCGGTAGGCACGCACCCGCGCGCCGATGTCGGCCAAGTCAAAGGCCATACGGCTGCCTCGTTGTTTCAAAAATTAGACATCTGCTCATTATCGACCGTGTCGCTCCCCAGTGCGCGGCGCCTCTGCATCCAGGGGCGGGAGCCACGGCTGACACGCAACTGCCTAGGGATAGCCCTATGTGAGTCCAAAAGGTTTAGAACCAATAATTGGATATTGTCTCAAAATTTAGTCACTCTTGCAGCGGCATCCCCTCTCATGATCGAACACACGACGCCAGCCTCGCCGCGCTGGCGACAACGCCCACCCGGCTCCAACTGGGGCGACTTCGGCCCCGACGACCAGGCGGGCCGGATGAATCTGCTGACGCCGAGCAAGGTCCTCGAGGGCCTGGCGGAGGTGCGCGATGGGCGCACCTTCTGCCTGAGCCTGCCGCTCGATTTCCCCGGCGGCAACGTGCTCAACGAGAAGCGCCGGCCCCCGATCCTGCGTCCCACGCTGCGCAATGGCCGGCCGAACATGAACTACAAGATGTTCACGGAGCTGCTCAACCTGACCGACGTGCTCTGCGACGACCTGGCCGTGCTTTACCTGCAGTACTCCACGCAGTGGGATTCGCTGGCGCATGTCGGCCAGATGTTCGACGCGAACGGAGACGGGGTGCCGGTGCCTGTCTTTTACAACGGCTACCGTGCGCACATCGACATGATCGGCCCGGAAGACCCCGCGGATGCGGGGCCGCCGGTCGCGGGCGTGACGCACTCCACTTCGCATGCCAAGGCGCTGGGCATCGAGAACATGGCCGAGCGCTGCGTGCAGGGCCGCGCGGTGATGATCGACCTGCGCGCGCACCTGGGCGACGACCGCGTGAACGTCGGATACGACACCCTCATGCGCATCCTGGATGCCGACCGCGTCGAGGTGGAGAGCGGCGACATGGTGTGCCTGCACACCGGTTACGCGCAGCGCCTGCTCGACATGAACCGGCAGCCGGATGCCACGGTTCTGGACCGCAGTTGCGCGGTGCTGGATGGGCGCGACGAGCGCCTGCTGCAATGGATCACGGACTCGGGCCTGTCCGCCCTGATCGCGGACAACTACGCGGTCGAAGCCCAACCCGCGCGCGCCTTCGACGGATGCTGCGCGGCACTGCCGCTGCACGAGCATTGCCTGTTCAAGCTGGGCGTGCACCTGGGCGAGCTGTGGCACCTCACGCCGTTGGCCGAATGGCTGCGCGCGCGCGGGCGCAACCGCTTTCTGCTGACGGCGCCTCCCTTGCGGCTTCCCGGCGCGGTCGGCTCCCCGGCCACACCGGTCGCCACGGTCTGACGGCCCATGAACTACAAGTTCGACTTCAGCAGCGTCGCGGCATTCTGGCCGGACTTCCTGCACGGCGCCTGGCTCACGATCCAGCTCTCGTTCGCGGCCACGCTGCTAGGCTTCGTGCTCGGCTCGCTGTGCGCGATCGGCCGCCGCAGCCAGCTCGCGTGGCTGCGGCGCACCTGCGGCATCTATGTGGAAGTGATCCGCAACACGCCGCTGCTGGTGCAGGTCTTCCTCTTCTACTTCGGCTTCGCGAGCCTCGGGCTGACGATGCATGCCGCGGTAGCATCGCTGCTGGTCCTCGTGATCAACGTCGGCTCCTACACCACTGAGATCATGCGCGCCGGTTTCGAGTCGGTGCATCCAGGCCAGATCGAGGCCGCCGAATGCCTCGGCCTTTCGCGCATCCAGACCTACTGGTACGTGGTGCTCCAGCCGGCCATGGAGCGCGTCTACCCGGCCCTGACCAGCCAGTTCATCCTGCTCATGCTGGCCACCTCGATCATGTCGCAGATCTCGGCCGAGGAACTCACCGCCGTCGCGAACCGCGTGCAGTCGATGACCTTTCGCGCCTTCGAGACCTACCTCGTGGTCGCCTGCTGCTACCTCCTGCTGTCGCTCGCGATGCGTGCCGGGTTCTGGCTCCTGGGCCTCCTCATCTTCCCTCGTCGACGCAGGCTCGGCACCGCGATTTGAGTCGACCCGATGAACAACGAATTCAACACCAACCACCTGCTCTTCCTGCTCCACGGCGCAGCCTGGACGCTCGGCCTGTCGGCCACCGGCTTCGTGGGCGGCGGTCTGCTCGGGTTCCTCGTGGCCCTGGGCCGCATCGCGCCCAGCCGACTGTGCCGCGGACTCGTGGGCATCTACGTGCAACTGATCCAGGGAACGCCGCTGCTGATCCTGATGTTCCTGGCGTACTTCGGCCTCGGCATCATGGGCTTCGACGTTCCACCTCTCGCGGCCGCCGGCCTGGCGATGACGATCTACACCAGCGCCTACCTCGGGGAGATCTGGCGCGGTGCGCTGCAGTCCGTGCCCCGGACGCAGTGGGAAGCCGCCGAGTGCCTGTCCTTCAGTGCCTCGCAGCGCCTGTTCCTGATCATCGTGCCCCAGGCCCTGCGCATCGCCACGCCGCCAACGGTCGGCTTTCTCGTGCAGATCGTGAAGAACACCTCGCTGGCTTCGGTGGTGGGTTTCATCGAGCTCGCGCGGGCCGGCCAGGTCATTAACAACGCCCTGTTCGAACCCTTCCTGGTGTTCTCGATCATGGCGCTCCTGTACTTCGCGCTGTGCTACCCGCTCTCGCTGTGGGCACACGCGCTCGAAACGCGTCTGCGCGTCGGTCGACGCGCCTCTCCTGGAACCTGAGACATGAACGACAACACAGCACTGGTTCGACTGGACCAGGTTCGGAAAAGCTTCGGCACGGCGAGAGTGCTCGATGGCGTGTCCTTCGACGTGCACCGCGGCCAGGTCGTGGCCATCATCGGCCGCAGCGGCTCCGGCAAGAGCACGGCGCTGCGCTGCATCGACCGCCTCGAGACCATCGATGGCGGCGAGATCACCGTGTGCGGCCAGTCGCTGAGCAGCGCCTCGCTGGACCTGCGCCGCCTGCGCCGCGAGGTTGGCATCGTCTTCCAGAGCTACAACCTCTTTCCGCACCTCACGGTGGCCCAGAACGTCTCGCTCGCACTCAGGAAGGTGCGCGGCAAGTCCGCCGCCGAAGCCACCGGCATCACCGATCGCGTGCTGCGCCAGGTCGGCATGCACGACAAGCTGCAGGCCTATCCCGAACAGCTTTCGGGCGGGCAGCAGCAGCGCGTGGCCATCGCCCGGTCCCTGGCGATGGAACCGCAGCTGATGCTCTTCGACGAGGTGACCTCCGCACTGGATCCGCAATTGACGGGCGAGGTGCTGCAGGTCATGGAATCGCTCGCCAGGGGCGGAATGACCATGATCCTCGTGACCCATGAGATGGCATTTGCCGCCAAGGTGGCGGACAAGATCGTCTTCATGCATGCCGGACGGGTGCATGAGATGGGCGGCGCGGACATCCTGGCCGCACCCCGCACACCGGAGCTCGCGCAATTCGTCGGCAACGGACTCTGACCTGCACCGTCCCTCTTTCTTCCCCATCCACATCCACATCAGGAGACATGACCATGATCAAGCCAACCCTCGGGCGCATCGCGCTGGCTTTCTCGCTGCTGGCCGCCGCGGGCGCAGCACAGGCCGACCTGCTCGACAACATCAAGCAGGCCAGGAAGCTGCGCGTCGCCATCGAGCTGGCGCTGCCGCCCTACGGCATGACCAACGACAAGATGCAACCCTACGGCTCCGATGTGGAGACCGCGCAGCTCCTGGCGAAGGACCTCGGCGTCGAACTGGAGATCGTTCCGGCCACCGGTCCCACACGCATCCCGTTCCTGCAGACCAACAAGGCGGACCTCGCGATCGCGACGCTGTCGATCAGTCCCGATCGCCAGAAGGTGATCGACTTCTCCGTGCCGTACTCGGTCGTGCAGATCGTGGTCGCCGCACCCAAGTCGATGAACATCAAGGGCTATGGCGACCTCGTCGGCAAGAAGATCGCCATCACCCGCGGCAACGTGCAGGAGATGGAACTCGTGCAGAAGGCCGTGGGCGCGCAGATCGTGCGCTACGACGATGACGCGACGCTGGTGACCGCTGGCGTGAGCGGGCAGGCGCCGATCGTCTCCACCGCGACCACCCTGCTGCAGGCGATCCAGACCAAGGCGCCCGGCAGGGAACTCGAAACCAAGTTCGTCGTGAAGGAGTTCAACCTGGGCATCGGCATGCGCAAGGAAGAACCAAAGCTCCTGGCGTGGATCAACGACTGGGTCAAGGCCAACCGCGCCAATGGCAAGCTCAACGAAATCTTCAAGAAGTATCACCACAGCGAACTGCCGCCGCTGCCCGCGCAATGAGCGCCGTTCACGAACTGCGCATCTACCACTGCGCCCAGGGCCGCCTCGCGGCACTGCACCGACGCTTCGAGGAAGCCACGCTGCCGCTGTGGCGCCGCCACGGCATCGAGGCGGTAGGTTTCTGGACCACCGAGGTCGGCTCGAGCAACCAGGCGCTGACGTTCATGATCCGCTGGGACAGCCTGGCCGCGCGCGAACGCATCTGGAGCGCGTTCTCCAACGATCCGGAATGGCTGGCCGCGCGGGAGCGCTTCGAGTCCGAAGGGCCCATCGTCGCGCGCATCGAGAACCAGTTGCTCGTTCCCACGCGCTACTCGCCGCTGCAGTGAGGACCAGCGAATGAATGATCGCCATGGCCTCGCGCCGACTGCCTCGTTATCGGCCGCGCCGCGCGTGATACGACTGCATCCCGAAGACAACGTGGTGGTCGCACTCGACCAGCTGCTGTCGGGCACGCTCGTGCGCGGCGAGAACGTGGTCGTCTCCGGACTGGTTCCGCCCGGCCACAAGATGGCAACCCGCGAGATCGCCGTGGGCGAGGTCGTGCGCCGCTATGGCCAGATCATCGGCTTCGCCAGCGTGGCGATCCGCGCGGGCCAGCATGTGCATACGCACAACGTGACGATGGGCGAGTTCAGCCGCGACTACGCGCACGCGGCCGAGACCCGGGCCACCCCGGCCGCCTCGCAGCCAGCCACGTTCCAGGGGATCGTGCGCAAGGACGGGCGCGTCGGCACCCGCAACTACATCGGCATCCTGACGACGGTCAATTGCTCCGCCACCGTTGCGCGGGCCATCGCCGACCGATTTCGCCGCGACACTCATCCGGATGCCCTGGGCGCCTACCCCGACATCGACGGCGTCGTGGCGCTGACCCATGACGCGGGGTGCGCCATCGATGCGAAGGGTGAAGGCCTGCGGATCCTGCAACGCACGCTGGGAGGCTATGCCTGCCACCCCAACTTCGCCGCGGTGGTCGTCGTCGGACTGGGCTGCGAGACCAATCAGATCTCCGGGCTGCTGGCCAGCCAGGGATTGACGCACGACGATCGGGTGCACAGCTACACCATCCAGGACGTGGGCGGGACCACGAACGCCGTCGAGCGCGGCGTGGGTCTGGTGCGCAGCCTCCTGCCGGCGGCCAACGCCGTGCAGCGGCAGAGCGTTCCCGCGAGCCATCTGGTGGTGGGCTTGCAGTGCGGCGGCTCCGACGGTTATTCCGGCATCTCGGCCAATCCGGTGCTGGGTGCCGCCGTGGACCTGCTGGTACGGCACGGCGGCACCGCGATCCTGTCGGAGACGCCGGAGATCTACGGAGCCGAGCACCTGCTCACGCGACGCGCGCGCGCGCCGGACATCGGCCGCAAGCTGGTGGCGCGCATCCAGTGGTGGGAAGAATTCTGCGCGCGCAACGGCGCGGAGATGAACAACAACCCGTCCGCGGGCAACAAGGCCGGCGGGCTCACCACGGTCCTCGAGAAATCGATGGGTGGCATCGCCAAGGGCGGAACGACCTCGCTCAACGAAGTCTACGAATATGCGCAGCCGGTCGCCGCCAAAGGGCTGGTCTTCATGGACACCCCGGGCTACGACCCCGTGTCCGCCACCGGGCAGGTCGCCGGCGGAGCGAACCTGATCTGCTTCACCACCGGCCGCGGCTCGGCCTACGGTTGCGCGCCATCGCCGTCGATCAAGCTCGCGACCAACACCGCCCTGTGGGAACGGCAGGCCGACGACATGGACCTGAACTGCGGAACCGTGCTGTCCGGCGAGCGCTCGATCGCCGAGCTCGGCGAGGAGCTGTTTCGCATGATGCTGTCGGTTGCCTCCGGGGAGCGCTCGCGCAGCGAGCAGCACGGCTATGGGCAGAACGAATTCGTGCCCTGGCAGATCAGCGTGGTCACCTAGGCGCCGGCTGCATTCCCTTCTTCAGCCATCTTTCCCGAATTTTCCGAATACCGATCGAATGGAACGGCATGACGCTTGATCCTGTTTCCTCCCCGCCCCTGACACTTGCCGCCTCCGCGGTGCTGCCGGACGACGGCTACGCGGGCACCCTGGTCGGACGCGCCTGGCTGACCGGCGAGGTGCCCGGTCCCGCGGTGGTCGCGATCCGCGCTGACGGGGTCTATGACCTGTCGAGCGCCTTCCCGACGATGTCCACCTTGCTCGATGCCGACGACCCGGCACGGCGGGTGCGCGAGACCGCCGGATCGCGCATGGGAAGCCTCGAGGAACTGCTGTCGAACAGCGTCCACCCTGGATGCGACATGCGCCGCCCCTACCTTCTGGCGCCATGCGACCTGCAGGTCATCAAGGCCGCGGGCGTGACGTTCGCGGCCAGCCTGATCGAGCGCGTGATCGAGGAGCAGGCCGGGGGCGATCCATCGCGCGCGGAAGAGGCCCGCGCGCAGGTGCGCGAGACCGTGGGCGACGACCTGTCGCTCATCAAGCCCGGCTCCGAGGAGGCCATGGCGCTCAAGCGCCTGCTGCAGGAACGTGGCGTGTGGTCGCAATACCTCGAGGTCGGCATCGGCCCGGACGCCGAGGTGTTCACCAAGGCGCCGGTACTGTCCGCCGTCGGCACGGGCCAGGAGATCGGCATCCGCAGCGACTCGGCCTGGAACAACCCGGAGCCTGAAGTCGTGCTGGCGGTCAGCAGCGAGGGGGCGATCGTTGGCGCCACGCTCGGAAACGACGTCAACCTGCGCGACATCGAAGGCCGCAGCGCCCTCCTGCTGGGCAAGGCCAAGGACAACAACGCCTCGTGCGCGATCGGCCCGTTCATCCGGCTCTTCGACGCCTCCTTCGGGCTGGATGCCGTTCGCGGCGAAACGGTGCATCTGACCGTGCGAGGGCCCGAGGGTTTCGAGCTGGCGGGCATCAGCTCGATGTCGCAGATCAGCCGGGATCCGCTGGACCTGGTGGCGCAGACCATGGCGGCTCACCAGTATCCCGATGGCTTCATGCTTTTTCTCGGCACCTTGTTCGCACCCATCCAGGATCGCTCGCAGCCGGGCAGCGGCTTCACCCACCGTGTCGGCGACGTGGTGAGCATTCGCAGCGCGCGACTGGGCGAATTGCGCAATCGCGTCGCTCACAGCGAGGACGCGGCGCCATGGCGGTTCGGCCTGCGCGCCTTCATCGCCAACCTCGCGCGCCGCGGACTCCTCGCCAACGACCTCTGAAGAAACGAAGAAGCATGCAGAACCACGACAACCTGATCGGCGGCGAATGGCGCGCCGGCGCGAG
>NZ_JAHUTH010000031.1:0-108786 GCF_025376855.1 Variovorax endophyticus | reverse complement strand
CCACGTTCACGTGCGGCTTCGTGCGGGTGAATTTACCTTTTGCCATTTTTCAATCCTTGAAAGAGCAGTCCCGTGTATTGGTTTTATGTCTGCATCCGGTTGCTGGATCGCCTCGCACGGGAACGAGACGGCACCGGATCGCAGACAAGAAGGGCCGCGCACTGCGCGGCCCTGCATTCCTGAAACGCTTACTTCGCGCGGGCAGCCACGATGGCTTCGGCGACGTTACGCGGAGCTTCGGCGTAGTGCTTGAACTCCATCGTGTACGTGGCGCGGCCTTGCGACATCGAGCGCAGCGTGGTCGAGTAGCCGAACATTTCCGACAGCGGCACTTCGGCCTTGATGGCCTTGCCGCCACCGACCATGTCGTCCATGCCCTGCACCATGCCGCGGCGGGACGACAGGTCGCCCATCACGTTGCCGGCGTAGTCTTCGGGCGTCTCGACTTCCACTGCCATCATCGGCTCGAGGATCACGGGGTTGGCCTTGCGGGCACCTTCCTTGAAACCGAAGATCGCGGCCATCTTGAACGCCATTTCGTTCGAGTCCACGTCGTGGTACGAGCCGAAGTGCAGCGTGACCTTGACGTCCACGACGGGGTAGCCCGCCAGCACGCCTTGCGTCAGCGCTTCCACCACGCCCTTTTCCACCGCGGGGATGTATTCGCGAGGAACCACACCGCCCTTGATGGCGTCGACGAACTCGAAGCCCTTGCCGGCTTCCTGGGGTTCGATCTTCAGCACGACGTGGCCGTACTGGCCCTTGCCGCCCGACTGGCGAACGAACTTGCCTTCGGCTTCCTCGACGGTCTTGCGGATCGTTTCGCGGTAGGCCACCTGCGGCTTGCCCACGTTGGCTTCCACGCCGAACTCGCGCTTCATGCGGTCCACGATGATTTCGAGGTGGAGCTCGCCCATGCCCGAAATGATGGTCTGGCCCGATTCCTCGTCGGTCTTGACGCGGAACGACGGGTCTTCCTGCGCGAGGCGCTGCAGGGCGATGCCCATCTTTTCCTGGTCGGCCTTGGTCTTCGGCTCGACGGCCTGCGAGATCACCGACTCCGGGAACACCATGCGCTCGAGGGTCACGACCGAATCGGGATCGCACAGCGTCTCGCCGGTGGTCACTTCCTTCAGGCCCACGCAGGCGGCGATGTCGCCGGCGCGGATTTCGCTGACTTCCTCGCGGTTGTTCGCGTGCATCTGCACGATACGGCCGATGCGTTCCTTCTTGCCGCGCACCGGGTTGTAGACGCTGTCGCCCTTCGAAAGCACGCCCGAATAGACGCGCACGAAGGTCAGCTGGCCCACGAACGGGTCGGTCATCAGCTTGAAGGCGAGCGCCGAGAACTTCTCTTCGTCGTCGGCCTGACGCACCACCGGTGCGTCGCTTTCGTCGGTGCCGGCAACCGGGGGAATGTCCGTCGGAGCGGGCATGTACTCGATCACGGCGTCGAGCATGGCCTGCACGCCCTTGTTCTTGAAGGCCGAGCCACACAGCATCGGCTGGATTTCGCCGGCGATGGTGCGCTGGCGCAGGGCCTTCTTGATTTCCTCTTCGGAGAGCTTCTCGCCTTCGAGGTACTTGTTCATGAGCTCTTCGCTCGCTTCGGCGGCTGCTTCGACCAGCTTCTCGTGGTACTCGTTGCAGACGTCGACCAGGTCGGCCGGGATTTCACCGTAGGTGAAGGTCACGCCCTTGTCCTCGTCCCAGATGATGGCCTTCATCTTCACGAGGTCGACGATGCCCTGGAACTTGTCTTCGGCGCCGATCGGGATCTGGATCACGACGGGGTTGGCCTTCAGGCGGTCGATCATCATCTGGCGCACGCGCAGGAAGTTCGCGCCGGTGCGGTCCATCTTGTTGACGAACGCGAGACGGGGAACCTTGTACTTGTTGGCCTGGCGCCAGACGGTTTCCGACTGGGGCTGCACGCCGCCGACGGCGTCATAGACCATCACGGCGCCGTCCAGCACGCGCATGGAACGCTCCACCTCGATGGTGAAGTCCACGTGGCCGGGGGTGTCGATGATGTTGATGCGGTGCTCGGGGAAATTCTGGGCCATGCCCTTCCAGAAGCAGGTCGTGGCAGCCGAGGTGATCGTGATGCCGCGCTCTTGTTCCTGCTCCATCCAGTCCATCGTGGCGGCACCGTCGTGCACTTCACCGATCTTGTGGTTCACACCGGTGTAGAACAGGATACGTTCCGTCGTCGTGGTCTTGCCAGCGTCGATGTGCGCGGAGATGCCGATGTTGCGGTAGCGCTCGATGGGGGTCTTGCGGGACATGATTTACTTTCGGGTTGAAATGCGTTGAGCGCTGGGCCCCGGGGCAGGCTATACGCCCGACACCCGACACCCAACGCCCAAGCGAAGTTTGGTTTTTAGAAGCGGAAGTGGCTGAACGCCCGGTTGGCTTCCGCCATGCGGTGCACTTCGTCGCGCTTCTTCATCGCGCCGCCACGGCCTTCCGTGGCTTCCATCAGTTCGTTGGCCAGACGCAGGGCCATCGACTTCTCGCCGCGCTTGCGGGCGGCTTCCTTGATCCAGCGCATCGACAGGGCGAGGCGGCGGACGGGACGGACTTCGACCGGCACTTGATAGTTCGCACCGCCGACGCGGCGCGACTTCACTTCGACCATCGGCTTCACGTTGTTGATGGCAACGGTGAACGCCTCGAGGGGGTCCTTGTCCGGGTTCTTCTTCTCGATGAAGTCGAGCGCGCCATAGATGATGCGCTCGGCAACAGCCTTCTTGCCGCCTTCCATGATCACGTTCATGAACTTCGACAGCTCGACATTGCCGTACTTGGGATCCGGCAGGATTTCACGTTTGGGGACTTCGCGACGACGTGGCATTTTCTTAACCTCTTTGCTTCAGTTGGCACCGTCTCCGGCACCGCGAGAGTCGACTCGGACCCTCACTTACTCGACCCAACTTCGGGTCACTACGCTCGACATGCCCGCCAAGGCACTCGAACACCGATGAAACAACTACTGAAAGAAGAACCCGATCAGGCCTTCTTGGGACGCTTCGCGCCGTACTTGGAACGCGACTGCTTGCGGTCTTTCACGCCTTGCAGGTCGAGCGAACCGCGCACGATGTGGTAGCGCACACCGGGCAAGTCCTTGACACGACCGCCGCGAACCAGCACGACGCTGTGTTCCTGCAGGTTGTGGCCTTCGCCGCCGATGTAGGAGATGACTTCGAAGCCGTTGGTCAGGCGGACCTTGGCAACTTTACGAAGTGCCGAGTTCGGCTTCTTGGGGGTCGTGGTGTAGACCCGGGTGCAGACACCGCGACGTTGCGGCGAGTTCTGCATGGCAGGGCTCTTGGACTTGATCTTTTCGACCGTCCGGCCCTGACGCACCAGTTGATTGATGGTTGGCATGAATGAATTAGTCCCAAAACGAGAAATACCCCGGAACTGCCTTGCGGCGCCCTGATCGTGACTCAGGAACCGGGAGATGACGCAAACGTGAATCCCTTCGGAATTTTCCGAAAAGCCCACGAGTATAGCAGCGGGCTCGTGAAACGGCAAAGTCAGCCGGCTCGGCCCGCGTTCAGGCCGTGCGGCCGATCACTTGATCCAGAGTCGGACCGCATCCCAGGCGCGGCCCAGCATGCCGGCCTGCTCGACCGGCTCCAGCGCCACCAGCGGCACCTCGGCCACCGGCTGGTCGTCGAGCGTGACCTTGAGCGTGCCCACGGGCTGGTACTTGGTGAACGGCGCCACCAGCGGGTCGGGGCGCGCGATCTGGGTCTTGAGCTTGCTGGCGGTGCCCGCGGGCACGGCGACCACGATCGGCTCGGGGCGGCCGAGCTTGAGCACGTTCTGCTTGCCCTTCCAGACCGCCGGCGTGGCCGCGGGCTGGCCGCCGTCGAACAGGCGCACGGCGTCGTAGGCGGTGTAGCCCCAGTTCAGCAGCTTCTGCGATTCGTTGGCGCGCACGGTCTCGCCCGAGGTGCCGAGCACGATCGACAGCAGGCGGCGGCCGCCGGTCAGGTTCGGGAAGTCGCGCTTGGCGGTGGCGATCATGCAGTAGCCGGCGGCTTCGGTATGGCCGGTCTTCAGTCCGTCGACGGTCGGATCGCGGAACAGCAGCAGGTTGCGGTTGGTGTCGTTGGTCGAGGGCGTGCCCGGGTAGCGGTACTTCTTGATCGCGTAGTACTTGGCTTCCTCGGGGAAGTCGCGCACCAGCCGGGTCGCCAGGATGCTGAGGTCGCGCGCGGTCGTGGTGTGGCCGGGCGCGGTCAGGCCCTCGGGGTTCTTGTAGGTGGTGTTCTTCATGCCCAGCACCTTGGCCTGGGCGTTCATCATCTCGACGAAATGCTCGACCGTGCCGCCCACGCCCTCGGCCAGCGCCACGGTGGCGTCGTTGCCCGACTGCACGATCAGGCCCTTGATCAGGTCTTCCACCGGCACCTGCATCTTCGGGTCGATGAACATGCGCGAGCCCGGCATCTTCCAGGCGCGCGGGCTGACCGGCATCGTCTGCGTCAGGGTGATCTTCTTGGCGCGCAGCGCGTCGAACACGATGTAGGCCGACATCAGCTTGGTCAGCGACGCGGGCTCGACCGGGCTGTCGATGTCCTTCTGCGCGAGGATCTGGTTGGCCGTCACGTCGAGCAGCAGGTAGCTGCGCGCGGCGATCTCGGGGGGTGCGGGCACCTGGGCGGCGGCGATCAGGCAGACGGAAGCGGCGGCGGCGAGCAACAGCGCGCGGGCACCGTGGAGGAAGCGATTCATGGGAGCGATGGGAAAGAAACGAAGACGTGCCTGCAAGCCAGGCTTTCAGGCGGCCGGGTTGTCCGCGCGCAGATGGCGCGCGACCAGGCTCTTGAGCAGCGGCAATTGTCCGTGAAAGAAATGGCCGCCCCCGGGGACGACTGTGACAGGAAGTGACTGCGGCCGCGCCCAGTCCATGACGGCCGACAGCGCCACCGTGTCGTCGGCCTCGCCGTGGACCACCAGCGTGCGCTCGTGGGCCTCGGGCGGCAGCACGGCCACGGTGTTGCGCGCGGCGGCGGTGCCGACCAGCACGATCTGCCGCACGTCGCGCGCTGCCCAGAGCTTCTCGACCGCGCCGCTCGCGACGAAAGCGCCGAACGAGAAGCCGGCGATCGCCAGCGGGCCCTCGGGCGCGAGCTGGCCGACGACGTTCAGCATGTCCTCGAGCTCGCCGCGGCCCTCGTCGTGCACGCCCTGGCTGGTGCCGACGCCGCGGAAGTTGAAGCGCACCGCGGTCCAGCCGCAGGCGATGAAGGCGCGCGCGAGGGTCTGCACCACCTTGTTGTCCATGGTGCCGCCGAACAGCGGATGGGGATGGGCGATGACGGCGATGCCGCGCGCGGCCTCGGCCGGCTGGTCGCGCTGCACCTCGATGGCACCGGCGGCGCCCTGGAGGCTGATCTTTTCGGTCTGGGAATTCATGAGGCTCGGAGTGGAACGGGCCGGCAGGCCGACAGTGAGAGGGGTGCCTGCGGCGAGCACGGTACGAGCGCAGGCCCGGGCGAAAAGTTCAGCGCCCGACGTCGGGCGGCAGCAGCAGGCGCTCGACGATCTCGCCCTTCTTCAGGTGCGAGTCGACGATCTCGTCGATGTCGTCGGCATCGACGAAGGTGTACCAGACCGCCTCGGGATAGACCACGGCGACCGGGCCGCCGGCGCAGCGGTCGAGGCAGCCGGCCTTGTTGACGCGCACCTTGCCGGGCCCCGAGAGCCCCTCCTCCTTGACCCTGGACTTGCAGCGGTCGAAGCCCTGCTGGGCGTTGTGCATGGCGCAGGAATCCTCGCCGTTCTTGCGTTCGTTGAGGCAGAAGAAGATGTGGCGGCCGTAGTAGCCCGAAGGCGCGGCGTGGCTGGCGGGGGTGGACATCGGCGGATTCTAGGACCGCCGCCCGCGCGCCCGGACCTTCCCCTCAGGCGGCCGGCGCCCGGCTGCGCCGCGACAGCAGGAAGATCACGTAGGCCAGCACCCCGAACGGCCAGAACCAGCCCAGCCACTGGGCCAGCCCGTGGAAGCGGATGAAGCGCCCCTGCTCCCAGGTCGCCAGCGTCTGCGCGAAATAGGCGCTCTCGGGCGCCTGGTTCAGCAGGCTCAGCTGCAGCACCAGCGCCACCAGCAGCAGCGCGCCGCACAGGCGCCGCGGCGCGAACAGCAGCGCCACCCCGGCGAACAGCGCCGCCGCGATGCCGACCTGCGCCGGCAACCCGAGCCAGGCCCAGGCATGGTCGGGGCCGTAGCTCAGCGCGGCCGACAGCCCGGAGGCCGCCACGCCCGTCAGCAGGATCAGCGGCAGCAGCACCGCGCGCTGCACCACCGTGCGCGCCGCCAGATAGCCGAGCAGGCAGGGCACCAGCGCGCCCAGCATCACGCACAGCAGCTCGACCGCCGGCACCAGCGGCTCGAGCTCGAACTGGCGCACCGGCAGCCAGTCGATGAACGGGGTGTCGAGCAGCCATTCGGAGATCGCCGCCTCGAGCCGTTCGAACACCTGGCCCAGGCCGAAGGTCACGGCGGCCGGGAACAGCAGCGCGAACGGCCACAGCGCGAGCAGTACCAGCGCGCCGCGGGCGTCGTCGCCGAACCATTGCGCCCGGACCCGCCCCCAGTGCGCGACCGCGCCGAAGCGCTCGAGCGCCACCGCCAGCACGGCGCCCAGCAGCGCGCCAGCGCTGTTCAGGCCCAGGTCGACGTTCGAGGGAATGCGCACCGGCAGGTAGCTCTGCAGTGTTTCCATCGCGAAGGACACCGCCACGCCCGCCAGCGTGGCGCGCAGCACGGCGCGGCCGTTGCTCGCCGTGCTGCGGGTGCGCAGCACCGACAGCGCGCAGAGAAATCCGAAGGGCACGTAACCCGCGACGTTGATCGCGAAGTCGAAGCCGGTCCAGTACTTGGGCCAGGGCGCCCACAGGTAGGCCCAGGGCGCGATGCCCTGGTCGCGCCAGTCGGCGAAGGGATAGAGGCTCGCGTAGACGATCAGCGCCGCATAGGCCAGCGCAAGGGGCAGCGCGGCGGACTTGTGCTGCGTCGCCACCGCCGTCAGAAGGGCTTGACCACGACCAGGATCACGATCGCCAGCAGCAGCAGCACCGGCAGCTCGTTGAACCAGCGGTACCAGCCATGGTTGCGCCGGTTCTCGCCGGCCACGAAGCGACGCAGCAGCACCGCGCAGCCGTGGTGGTAGCCGATCGCCACCAGCACCAGCGCCAGCTTGGCGTGCATCCAGCCGTTGCCCGGGCCGCGCCCGATGCCGTAGCCCAGCCACAGCCAGAGGCCGAAGCCCAGCGCCGGCACGGCCAGGAAGGTGGTGAAGCGCAGCAGCTTGCGCGCCATCAGCAGCAGGCGCTCGCGCTCGGCGAGCGACTCGGGCGGCACCATCGCGAGGTTGACGAAGATCCGGGGCAGGTAGAACAGGCCGGCGAACCAGCTGGCGATGAAGACGATGTGGAAGGACTTGACCCAGAGCATGGCGGCCAGTTTAGTGGCCGCTCCCCGCCGCAGGCACCCGGTTTCGGCGGCCCCCCACGAAAGCGGCGGACAAAAAAAAGCCCGACGTCTTCACGTCGGGCTGGGAAGCCCTTTTGCTGTCACACATCAAGGCACCCGCTCAGGGAGGAAAAGCGGGGGACGGCAAGCCGTCCGGGGCAGAATTTAACAAAGACGAAACAAGGTTTCAAGCGACTGCTGCGCTTTAATTAACATTCTCGGGTAAAAATTTATTACTTTGGTACTACTAATTTCCGTAGTTGTCGGACAACCGGTCCCATCCGCGACAACAGGTCAGGAACTTTAGTTCGGGCACAATTTTCCGCATGAGCTCCACCCTTTCCTCCTTCGCCGCCTTCCCCGCCGGGCGCCCGCGCCGCCTTCGCCGCGACGCCTTCACGCGCAACCTGGTGCGGGAAAACGCCCTCACCACGCACGACCTGATCTACCCGGTGTTCGTGCAGGAAGGCAGCGGCCGGCGTGACGCGGTGGCCTCGATGCCGGGCGTGGAACGCCTGAGCCTCGACCTGCTGCTGCCCGTGGCCGAGCAGTGCGTGACGGCCGGCATCCCGGTGATGGCGCTGTTCCCGGTGATCGACGCGAGCCTCAAGACCCCGGCCGGCGACGAGGCCTTCAACCCCGACGGCCTGATCCCGCGCGTGGTGGCGGCGCTCAAGGCGCGCTTTCCCGAACTGGGCGTGATGACCGACGTCGCGCTCGACCCCTACACCAGCCACGGCCAGGACGGCCTGCTCGACGACAGCGGCTACATCCTCAACGACCCCACGGTCGAAGTGCTGGTGAAGCAGGCGCTCACACAGTCGCAGGCCGGCGTCGACATCGTGGCGCCCAGCGACATGATGGACGGGCGCATCGGCGCGATCCGCCAGGCGCTCGAAGCGCGCGGCGACGTGCACACGCGGATCATGGCCTACAGCGCCAAGTACGCGAGCGCTTTCTACGGCCCGTTCCGCGACGCGGTCGGCTCGGCCGCCAACCTCGGCAAGAGCAACAAGAAGGTCTACCAGATGGACCCGGGCAACAGCGACGAAGCGCTGCGCGAGGTGGGAATCGACATCGCCGAGGGCGCCGACATGGTGATGGTGAAGCCCGGCATGCCCTACCTGGACATCGTGCGCCGCGTGAAGGACGAATTCCGCGTACCGACCTTCGCCTACCAGGTGAGCGGCGAGTACGCGATGCTCAAGGCCGCGGCCCAGAACGGCTGGCTCGACCACGACGCGGTGGTGCTCGAGAGCCTCCTGGCCTTCAAGCGCGCGGGTGCCGACGGCATCCTCACCTACTTCGCGCTCGACGCTGCCCGCCTGCTACAAACTAAGTAGCACAATGGGGCCGCCCGGCCTTCAGTCCGGGCCATCTTGAGCAAGCACGGGGGCGCGCGATGCGAATCTTCGAAATCAACAGCTCGCAGGTCAGCGAGCATGCCGCGCTGGCGCCGCTGGCCCTGCCCGGCTCCTGCAGCGCCGCCAGCTATCTCTGGATCTCGCTCACGCGCGACGAATTCCGCGCCTCGCTGCCCGAGGTGCAGCAGATCCTGCAGACCCTGTGCCAGACCCAGCTGGTCGACCTGCACGTGGCCGACCTGCTGAACGACCAGTTGCCCTCGCACAGCGACTACACCTCGCAGTACGACGTGCTGGTGTTCCGCCGGCTCGCGAGCGGCAACGGCCAGCCGGCGCCGCCCGCTTCGACCGCGCCACCCGCCGCCGCCCCGGCCCCGCGCCCGCGCGGCGGCCCGCCCGTGCTGCGCCGCATCGACACCCGCCCGGTCGGCTTCGCCGTGTTCGACCGCGTGCTGCTGTCGGTGCATCCCGAGGACGGCGCGGTGCGCGACGTCTTCGCCGCGCGCCTGCTGGCGGCCGCCGCGCCCGGCGACCGCGGTACGCCGGCGCTCGACGTGCGCGCGGTCACGAACCGCGTGCCCACCAGCCCGGCCGACCTGATGCTGCGCGTCATCAACCAGATCGTCGACGGCTACCTCGACCTGCGGCGCGAGCTCACGAAGCAGCTCGACCACTGGCAGGCCGAGCTCATCGACCCGCGCAGCCGCTTCACCAACTGGGGCGCGCTGATGGAATCGCGCCAGTCGCTGCACCACCTCGACGAGATCTGCGAGGACCAGCGCGCCGCCATGCAGGACTGGCTCGACAACCTCGAGACCCTGCCGCCGCCCAAGGACGCGGCCGAGGGGCGCGAGCGCGAGCTGGTGATGATCCGCAGCCGCGACGTGCTCGAACACATCGAGCGCGTGGTGCACCACGTGCGCCGGCTCGAGCAGAACGCCGAGACCGCGGTGCAGATGCATTTCAGCGTGCAGGGCCACCGGGCCAACGACATCATGCGGGTGCTGACGGTGCTCACCGCCGTGTTCCTGCCGCTGAACCTGATCGCCGGCATCTTCGGCATGAACTTCGAGTTCATCCCGCTGGTGCACAAGGCCGACGGCTTCTGGATCGCCATGGGCTCGATGCTCGCGATCGCGGTGCTGCTGGTGCTGATCTTCTGGCGCAAGCGCTACCTCGCGCGCACGCGCTGACCGAACGCGCATGAAAAAAAGCCACGCGGAGCGATCCCCGCGTGGCTTTTTTTCGTCCGGATGCGAACGGCCCGAAGGCCGCCCGGTGCCGTGCGACAGCTTACTTGGCGGTGGCGCCGGTGCCTTGCTGGGCCTGGACGCGTGCGTCGAGCGGGTGTTGCATGGTCGAGATGACCTTGCTGTTCACGCGCGAACCCGAGGTCACGTTCTGGTCGGGAGCGGCGGCGGTGCGGATCGCTTCGGCTTCGACCAGGGCGCGGTCCTTCGACACGGCGACCGTTTCCGGGCCGCGCGAGCCGCGGGTCACGTTCTGGTTCGGAGCGGCGGCGGCGCGCACGGCTTCGGTGTTGACTTCGTCGCGGCTCTTGGTCGAGACGGCCTGGGTCACGCCTTCATAGGTTTCGGCTTGGGCGCCAGCGGCGGCAACGAGGGCCAGAGCGGCGGCGGCGATGATGTGCGAGGTCTTCATTTCGTTTGTCCTTGATACGGTACGTCGGAGGGTTTAGCCACCAGGCGCGCGAATCGGCTCGCCTGTGCGGCGAGTTTCAAGGCGAAATCGTTCGGGAAAACACCCGGTTCAGAGACACGGTGTTTCCGGTATTGAAACAATGTCAGGTCGACCGTTCAGTCATTAACCTGGGCGCGCAGCGGGCCATTCCGCCCCGCCGCATGCTCAGCGCCCGGTACGCGGCGTGCCCGGCACGGCCTTGATCTGCGGCGGGATCTCGCTGTTGACGAAGGCGCGGCGGTCGAGGTTCAGGCTCGGGTCGTGCGAGGCCGCCACCGCCTCGGCGCGTACCGCCGCGCGGTCGCGCCCGCCGGTGCGCGGCGCGGCGAGCGGCCGCTCGGCCTCCACGTCGCCATACGCATTGCCGGCGCGCGCCGCCGCGGCGGCTTCGGCGGCCAGCGCGGCGCGGTCCGCGCCGGGGCCGATCGGCCGGATCGGATCGAAGGCCTGGGCGAGCGCCCCGCCGGCCGGCAGCCACAGGGCCGCCAGTGCCAGCATCGCCGGCGCGAGGGCCGCATGGAATCGAAAAGTACGTGTCATCGAATGCATCCTTGCCTGCGTGCGAGTCGCGGCGCGCCACGAAAGTGCCGCGCGGCCATGCTAAGAAAAACCCTTGAGAATCGCGCCATCGCCCAGCGCTACCGGCACGACATCCATGGACAGCCTCGACCTGATCAGAACCTTTCGCGAAGTCGCGGCGCATGGCAGCTTCTCGCAGGCGGCCAAGCGGCTCGACATGTCCAAGGCCACGGTCAGCAAGTATGTCGCCGAACTCGAAACCCGCTTCGGCGTGCGCCTGCTCAACCGCTCCACGCGCTCGGTGAGCCTCACCGACGCCGGCCAGTTGCTGCTGGAGCGCAGCACGCCGGTGCTCGAGATGGTCGAGCTCACGCAGGCCGAGTTGCAGGAGCGCGCGAGCCAGCCCGGCGGCCGGCTGCGCATCTCGGCGCCGCACGGCATGGGCAACGGCGAGTTCCCCAACCTGCTGGCCGACTTCATGCGCCACTACCCCGACGTGCGCATCAGCCTGCAGCTGACCAACCGCACGGTCGACCTCGCCGAGGAAGGCATCGACGTCGACATCCGCAGCGGCCCGGTGGAGGACGCCAACCTGATCATGCGCAAGCTGCGGCTCATGAACATGGTGGTGTGCGCCTCGCCGGTCTACTGGAAGAAGCACGGCAAGCCCGAGCATCCGCGCGACCTGGCGGACCACGAGGCGCTCACCCACTCGCTGCTCGGCGCCCAGCCGGTCTGGCGCTTCGACGACGGCGGCGAGCCGCTCGACGTGCACGTCAGGAGCCGCATGGACTGCACCGAGGGCGCGCCGCTGATCCGCATCGCGATGCGCGGCTTCGGCGTGATCTACCTGCCCTCGATCCTGGTGCAGTCGCACATCGACCAGGGCGAGCTGGTACCGGTGCTGCAGGACTATGCGCGCAAGGACATGTGGCTGTCGGCCGTCTACCTGCA
Organism: Variovorax endophyticus; assembly: GCF_025376855.1. NCBI lineage: Bacteria > Pseudomonadati > Pseudomonadota > Betaproteobacteria > Burkholderiales > Comamonadaceae > Variovorax > Variovorax endophyticus. Next base: position 96,756 of record NZ_JAHUTH010000031.1, on the reverse strand, counting down.
GCGGCGCCACAACAGCGCCGCGCTGCGCGCGCTGCTCGACTTCCTCGAGACCCGCGTGGGCGACAAGCCCGGCCTCAAGAAATGAAAAAGCCCGGCGGCGCCGGGCTCCCATGCGACGAAGCGAGCGCGCTCAGCCGATGTGCTGCGCGAAGAAGGCCAGCACGCGCTCGCGCGCCAGCTTGGCCGCGTCGGCGTCGTACGAGCCGCGCTGGTCGCAGTTGAAGCCGTGGCCCACCGGGTACACGTGCACCTCGACCTCGGGATGGGCCTTCTTGAAGCTCTCGATGGTGTCGAGCGGGATCCAGTGGTCCTGGTTGCCGAAGTGGGCCTGCACCGGCACCTTGGGCTGGCGCGCGGTTTCCTCGGGCGAGGTCATGCCGCCACCGTAGTAGGGCGCGGCGGCCGAGAGGCCGGGCACCAGCGCGGCGGCGCGCCAGGTCAGCAGGCCGCCCCAGCAGTAGCCGACGATGCCGACCTTGCCGGCCTTGGCCGCGTAGGCCACGGCGGCCTCGATGTCCTGCAGCACGCCGGGCGCGGGCAGCGCCTCCACGGCCGTCTTCAGGCCGAAGCCCGTCTTCATGTCGTCCTCGCTGTAGCCGAGCTCGACGCCGGGCTTCACGCGGTGGAAGGTCGCGGGCGCGACGGCCAGGTAGCCCGCGGCCGCGTAGCCGTCGGCCACCGAGCGGATGTGCGAGTTGACGCCGAAGATCTCCTGCACCACGACGACGGCGCCGCGCGGCGTGCCGGCGGGTTCGGCCACGTAGGCGGGGAAGCCGAAGCCGTCCTTGGCGGTGAGATCGATGAATTGACCCATGATGTGTTGCTCCTTTGATGGCAATGGGAAGGATGGAGGGAATGCGTGTCCGGTGCGTGTCGGCGGCGCTCAGCCCGCCGGCCCCGCGCGCAGCGCGCGTTCGACGAAATCGAGCCGGTCCTGGCCCCAGAAGATCTCGCCGTCGATCACGTAGCTCGGCGCGCCGAAGACCTGGATGTCGATGGCCTCCTGCGTGTAGGCCTCGTACCGTTCCTGCACCGCCTGGCTCTGCGCCTGCTCGGCGCGCTTGGCTGGCAGGCCGCATTCGGCCACCAGCGCCTCGAGCACCTTGGGGTCGCCGATGTTGCGCTCCTGCGCCCACACCGCGCCGAACACCGCCGCGCACATGCGCATCGCGGCCTCGCAGCCGTCGTTGAGATCGACCGCGATGATCAGCCGCGCCGCGTCGTCGCCCGCGACCGGAAAGAACTTCGGCTTCGGATGCAGCGGAATGCCCAGGTGCTTCGAGAAGCGCTCCAGCTCGACCAGCCGGTAGGCCTGCCGCTGCGGCGCGCGCTTGCCCAGCGGCAGCCCGCCCGAGACCGGAAAGATGCTGCCCATGTCCACCGGTCGCACGCGCACCGTGGCGCCGGCCGCGGCCGCGATCGCGGCGAAGCGCGCATGGCCCAGGTAGGTCCAGGGGCTTTGGGGGGGGAAGTAGTAGTCGATGGTCTTGCTCATGAATTCACCTCCGCGCACGAAGCGCCGCCGGAACATCCCGGTACTGCGGGTAAGGCCCGCGACTTGCGAGCCACCCTCGGTGATGTAATCCGGACCGACGGTTTTAACTGACGCGCAGCTTTTGTGCAGGAGATCGGAATTGAACCAGCAGGTGCTCTTGGTCACGGGGGGCGGACGCGGCATCGGCGCCGCCACCGCCTTGCTGGCGGCGCGGCGCGGCCATGCCGTGGCGGTCAACTACGCGAGCAACTCGCTCGCGGCCGACGAAGTCGTGCGCGCGATTCGCGCCGCGGGCGGCAAGGCGATCGCGGTGCAGGCCGATGTCGGCGACGAAGCGCAGGTGATGGCCATGTTCGAGCAGGTCGACGCCAGGCTCGGCCGCCTCACGGCGCTGGTCAACAGCGCCGGCGTGGTCGACGTGCGCGCGCGCGTCGACGAGATGAGCGCGGCGCGGCTGGAACGCATGTTCCGCATCAACGTGATCGGCAGCTTCGTCTGCGCGCGCGAGGCGGTGCGCCGCATGAGCACGCGCCACGGCGGCACGGGCGGCGTGATCGTCAACCTCTCGAGCGCCGCCTCGCGGCTGGGTTCGCCCGAGCAGTACGTGGACTACGCCGCGAGCAAGGGCGCGATCGACACCTTCACGCTCGGCCTGGCCAAGGAAGTGGCCGACGAGGGCATTCGCGTCAACGCGGTGCGCCCGGGCCTGATCGACACCGAGATCCATGCCTCGGGTGGCATGCCCGACCGGGCCTTCGACCTCGCCGCCTCGGTGCCGATGAAGCGCCCCGGCAGCGCGGAAGAGGTGGCGAACGCGATCGTGTGGCTGCTGTCCGACGAGGCCAGCTACACCACCATGGCCCTGCTCGACGTCTCGGGAGGACGCTGATGAGCACCTCGATGGACCTGATCAAGCCGCTGGTCACGCTGGTGGCGATCGTCAACCCGCTGGCCATCGTGCCCTTCTTCATCCACTACACGCAGGGTTATTCCGACGCGCAGCGCCGCCGCACGGTGCGCATGTCGGCCTTCAGCGCCTTCGTGGTGATCGCGGTCAGCGCGCTGATCGGGCTGCAGCTCTTGTCCTTCTTCGGCATCTCGATCGCGAGCTTCCAGGTCGGCGGTGGCCTGCTGCTGCTGATGAGCTCGCTGTCGATGCTCAACGCGCAGCCGGCCGAGAGCAAGACCAACGTCGAGGAGCTGCGCGCCACCGAGGTCAAGGCCTCGATGGGCGCCTCGATCGCGGTGGTGCCGCTGACCATCCCGCTGCTCACCGGCCCGGCCACCATCTCCACCGTGGTGATCTACGCCGACAAGGCCAAGCACCTGTGGGAGCTCGCGGTGCTCGTGGGCTATGGCGTGGTGGTGGCGCTGGCCACGGCCATCGCCTTCTCGCTCGCCCAGCCGATCGCGCGCGTGCTCGGCAAGACCGGCATCAACATCATGACCCGGCTCATGGGCCTGATCCTCGCGGCGCTGGCGGTCGAGGTGATGACCGACGGCCTGGGCAAGCTGTTCCCGATCCTGTCGAAGGCTGGCTGAATTCGGGGGCGGACAGCCGAACGCAGAAGGAAAACCAAGAAGCGCAGAAGTCGCAGAAGAAGACTTTCGAAAAGTTTTTTTGGCTGTTCTTCTGCGACTTCTGCGCAACCTTCGCGTCTTCTGCGTTCGGCTGTCCGTTCCCGAATTCCTTCAGCCCAACATCTTCTCGATGATCTTCCAGTGCGCCGGCTCCACCGGCGTGATCGACAGCCGGTTGCCCTTGCGCAGGATCGTGAGCTCGGCCAGCTCGGGCTTCGCGCGCAGCTCGGGCAGCGCCAGCAGGCGCGTCTTGCGCAGCGCCTGCACGTCCACCAGCAGCCAGCGCGGATCGTCCTTTTTCGAGGCCGCGTCGTAGTAGGGCGACTTCGGGTCGAACTGCGTGGGATCGGGCTTGATGCCCGAGGCCACGCGCGCGAGGCCGGCGATGCCGGGCTCGGGACAGCTCGAGTGATAGAACAGCACGCCGTCGCCGACCTTCATGCCGTCGCGCATGAAGTTGCGGGCCTGGTAGTTGCGCACGCCGGTCCACGCCACGGTGGCGTCGGGCGCGGCCAGCGCATCGTCGATCGAGACCTCGTCGGGCTCGGATTTCATCAGCCAGTACTGGGGCATGGCGTTCTCGCGAGGATGGGATGCCGCGCAATATAGCCGCCCGCCCCGCCGCCGGGGCCCGGCCTCAGGGTGCCACGTAGTCCGACACCACCACCCACTTGCCGTCCTTGATCTGCGACAGCCGCGACTGGTCGTTGCCCAGGCGCTTGGTGGCGGTGTAGGTGCTCTTCGGGCTGCCGAACATGTCGGGCTCGAAGGTGATGCTGTCCATGGCCTTGATGAAGCTGTCGGTCGTGAGGTTCGGGCCGGCTTTCTGCGCCGCCTTGATGAAGGAGTCGACGATCACGTAGCCGTAGACCGAGAACACGGTCGGGTCCTCGTTGAACTTGGTCTTGTACTTGTTGGCCCAGAAGCGCAGCGGCTGCGACTGCTCGTCGGTGTAGGGGTTCTGCACCGTCATGGTCGCGTAGATGCCGTCCATGGCCTTGCCGCCGAGCTTGTGGATCAGGTCGGTGTAGGCCGCGCTCGACCCCAGGAAGGTCGGGTTGAAGCCGGTCTTGCGCGCCTCGCCCACCGTGCCGATGGTCTCGCGGATGATGGTGCCGAGCACCACCAGGTCGCAGTTGGCGGCCTTCATCTTCGCGACCTGCGAGCTGAAGTCGGTGGCGCCGCGCTTGAACGAGGTCTTCTCGGCCAGCTCCATGTTGACGGTCTTGAGGCCGGCCTCGGCGCCGCGCTGCACCTCGAGGCCGAACTCGTCGTCCTGGTAGATGGTGCAGACCTTCTTCGCGCCCTTGTCCTTCACCATCTTCGGCAGCGCCAGGCGGATCTGGTCGTAGTAGGTGGCGGCGAACGAGTACTTGAGGCGGTTGAGCGGCTCGTACATCTCGCGCGCCGCGGTGATCGGCATGTAGTTGACGACGTTCTTGTCGAACTGCACCGGCATCGCCGCCATGTTCTGCGCCGTGCCGATGTGGCCGGCCATGATGAAGATCTTCTCCTGGTTCACCAGCTTCTGCGCCGCCAGCACGGCCTTCTTCGGGTCGTAGCCCGAGTCCTCGACGTAGAGCTTGAGCTTGCGGCCGTTGACGTCGCCCTGCTCGTTGAGCTCGTCCACGCGCAGCTGCATGCCGTTGCGCGCCTGCTTGCCGAAGCCGGCGAGCGGCCCCGAGAGGTCCTGGATCGTGCCGATGCGGATCTCGTCCTTGGTCACGCCCTGCTGCGCGGACGCGAGCGTCGCGGCCAGGCCCAGCACGGCCAGCATCGTCGGTGTCTTGAGCTTCATGCGCTTGTCTCCTCGGGTTGGCGAAAAAATCGGGTGGCGATCGGGACGTTCTTCGATGCGCTCAGCGGTACATGGCCTCGATGCGCGGCGCGTACTTGGTCTGCACCAGCTTGCGCTTGAGCTTCATGGTCGGCGTCAGCTCCTCGTCCTCGGCGCTCAGCTGCGTCTCGAGCAGGAAGAACTTCTTGATCTGCTCCACGCGCGCGAACTTCGCGTTGACGCGGTCGATCTCGCCCTGGATCAGGTCGAGCACCTCCTGCGTGCGCGTGAGGCTTTCGTAGTTGCTGAACGGCACGTCGTTGTCCTGCGCGAATTTCTCGACGTTCTCCTGGTCGATCATCACGATCACCGTCAGGTAGGGCCTCTTGTCGCCGATCACCACCGCGTCGGTGACGTAGGGGCTGAACTTGAGTTCGTTCTCGAGTTCGCTCGGCGTGATGTTCTTGCCACCTGCCGTGATGATGATGTCCTTCATGCGGTCGGTGATGCGGAAATACCCTTCCGCGTCGACCGTGCCGACGTCGCCGGTGTGCAGCCAGCCCTCGGCGTCGATGGTCTCGGCGGTCTTCTCGGGCAGGTTCAGGTAGCCCATGAAGACGTTCGGGCCGCGCACCAGGATCTCGCCGGTCTGCGGATCGAGGCGCACCTCGTTGTAGCCGGCCGCCGGGCCGATCGAGCCCGGCATGATGCGCGTGACCGGCACGCCGGTGGAAGCGCCGCACGACTCCGTCATGCCCCAGACCTCGAGCATCGGCACGCCGAGCGCGAGGTACCAGCGCACCAGCTCGGGCGAGATCGGCGCGGCACCGGTCACGAGGAAGCGCGCGCGGTGGATGCCGATCAGCTTGCGCACGTTGTCGAGCGCGAGCCAGCGCGCCAGGCGGAACTTCAGGCGCAGCCCCGCGCCCACCGGCCGGCCCTCGAGCACCCGCTGCGCGATCTGCTGGCCCACGCCGATGCTCCAGCCGTAGGCCGCCTGCTGCAGCCGGCTGGCCTCCTTGAGCGCGATCATCACGCCCGAATAGAACTTCTCCCACACGCGCGGCACGGCCGTGAACACGGTAGGCGCGATCTCGCGCACGTTCTCGGGCACGGTCTCGGGGTTCTCGACGAAGTTGAGGATCGAGCCGGTGTACATCGCGAAGTACTCGCCGCCCATGCGCTCGGCGATGTGGCACAGCGGCAGGAAGCACATGCGCTCGTCGCTCTCGTCCTGCGCCAGCAGCGTGTTGTAGCCGCGCATGGTGTAGACCAGCCCGCCGTGGCTGTGCATCGCGCCCTTGGGCTTGCCGGTGGTGCCCGAGGTGTAGACCAGGATCGCGAGGTCCTCGGCACGGCAGGCGGCCACGCGCTGCTCGAGCGCCCGCGGATGCGCGGCCAGGTGCGCGCGGCCCAGGGCACGCAGGGCCTCCAGGCTCAGCACGTCGGGATCGTCGAGCTCGCGCAGGCCCTCCATGTCGAACACCACCACCTTGCGCAGCAGCGGCAGCGCGGCGCGCACCTCGAGCGCCTTGTCGAGCTGCTCGTCGTCCTCGACGAACAGCACCGTGGTGCGCGAGTCCTCGCACAGGTACTGCACCTGCGAGGCCGCGTCGGTCGGGTAGATGCCGTTGGAGACGCCGCCGCAGCTGAGCACCGCCACGTCGGCCAGCACCCATTCGATGACGGTGTTCGACAGCACCGAGGCACACTCGCCGGCCGCGAAGCCCAGCGCCATCAGGCCGCCCGCGATCTCGCGCACCGCCTCGGCGGTCTGGCCCCAGGTCCAGCTGCGCCAGATGCCGAATTCCTTCTGCCGCATCCAGACCTTGTCGCGGCGCAACTCGACCGCTTTCCAGAACACGGCCGGGATGGTGTCGCCCGGCACCACCACCTCGGTGCGGGGCTGCAGGTGCGCCAGGTCCCAGAGGCCGGCCGGCGCGCGCAGTGCGAAGGTGCTGCTCATCGGTGCTACCTCCAGGTCTTCTTTTTCTTCCAGCGCCGCTCGCCGCGCACGCCCTCGTCCTTCACGCCGAGGTAGAACTCCTTGATGTCCTCCTTCTCGCGCAGCCGCTCGCAGCTGTCCTCCATCACGATGCGGCCGTTCTCGAGCACGTAGCCGTGGTCGGCCGCGTTGAGCGCCATGTTGGCGTTCTGCTCCACCAGCAGGATGGTGGTGCCGCGCTCGCGGTTGATGCGCACCACGATCTCGAAGATCTCCTTGGTGAGCTTGGGGCTCAGGCCCAGGCTGGGCTCGTCGAGCAGGATCAGCTGCGGCGCCGCCATGATCGCGCGCGAGATCGCGAGCATCTGCTGCTGCCCGCCCGAGAGCAGGCCGGCGTCCTGCGTGGCGCGCTCGCGCAGGATCGGGAAGTAGCCGAACACGGTCTCGATGTCGCGCGCCACGCCGTCGCGGTCCTGGCGCGTGTAGGCGCCCATCAGCAGGTTGTCGCGCACCGACAGCAGCGGGAACACCTCGCGGCCTTCGGGCACGTGGCTCAGGCCCTGCTGCACGATGTGGGCCGGGTCCCTGGCCGTGATGTCGCGGCCCTGGAACTCGATGCTGCCCTTGCGCGGATCGATGATTCCCGAGATGGTCTTGAGGATGGTGGTCTTGCCGGCGCCGTTGGAACCCAGCACGGTCGCGATCTCGCCCTGGCGCACCTGGAGGCTCACGCCGCGGATGGCCTTGATCGGGCCGTAGGCGCTCTCGACGTTGAGCAACTGAAGCACCACGTCGCTCATGCTCGAACCCTCCGCAGGCTGCTCACGTCGTCGACCGTGCCGAGGTAGGCCTCCACCACGCGCGCATCGGCCTGCACCTCGCGCGGCGAGCCTGTGGCGAGCACCTCGCCCTGGTTCATCGCGAGCACGCGGTCCGACACCTTCGACACCAGCGACATGTCGTGCTCCACCATCAGCACCGACACGCCGAGCTCGTGCTGGATGTCCTGGATCCAGAACGCCATGTCGGCCGTCTCCTCGACGTTGAGGCCCGACGAGGGTTCGTCGAGCAGCAGCAGCTTCGGCTCGGTGCACAGCGCGCGCGCCAGCTCCACCACCTTGCGCACGCCGTAGGGCAGGCCCGCCACCATCGCGTCGCGGTGGTGCTGCAGGTCGAGCAGTTCGATCACCTGCTCGACCTTCTCGCGCGCCTCGATCTCGGCGCGCCGCGTGGCCGGCGTGAAGAACAGCTCGCGCCAGAAGCCGCTGCGCCGGTGCGTGTGGCGGCCGATCAGCAGGTTGTGCAGCACCGTCGCATGCTCGAACAGCTCGATGTTCTGGAAGGTGCGCGCGATGCCGAGCGCCGCGATCGCATGCGGCGCCTGACTGGTCAGCGCCACCGCGCCGCCGGCCTCGCCATGCCAGGTGATCTGGCCGGAGGTCGGCGTGTAGATGCGGCTGATCAGGTTGAACACCGTGGTCTTGCCCGCGCCGTTGGGCCCGATCAGCGTGAACACCTCGCCGCGCCGCACGTCGAAGCTGACCTTGTTGACCGCGAGCACGCCGCCGAAGCGCACGCTCAGGTCCCGGGCCGAGAGAAGGATGTCGCCGCCGCTCATCTCAGGCGATCCGACTTGGTGAAGGACTTCTGCCGCTTGAACAGGCCCTTGCGGTAGAACGGAAACAGCTGCAGGTAGGTGCGCACCTTGAGCCAGCGCCCGTACAGGCCCAGCGGCTCGAACAGCACGAACACGATCAGCACCACCCCGTAGACGAAGCCCTGCAGGCCCGGCGCCTGGCCGATCACCGCGGGCAGCCAGTCCTTGCCCATCGAGATCAGCTGCGGCATCGCGATCAGGAAGATCGCGCCGAGGAAGGCGCCGTGCACCGAGCCGAGCCCGCCGATCACCACCATCAGCAGCAGGTCGATCGACTGCAGGATGTTGAACTGGTCGGGCGAGATGAAGCTCAGCTTGTGCGCGTAGAGCGCGCCGCCGAGCCCCGCGAGCGCGGCCGAGATCGCGAACGACATCGTCTTGTAGCGCGCGAGATGGATGCCCATGCTCTGCGCCGAGATCTCCGAGTCGCGGATCGCCACGAAGGCGCGGCCCGTCGGCGAGCGCAGCAGGTTCAGGATGCCCAGCGTGCTGAGCACCGCCACCACCAGGCACAGAAAGTAGAAGCCGTCGCCCGAGCCCAGCGACCAGCCGAAGAGCTGCGGCGACTTCACGTGCAGGCCCGCGTTGCCGCCGGTCACGCTCTCCCAGCGCGCGAACACCTCCTCGACGATGAAGCCGAACGAGAGCGTCGCGATGCCCAGGTAGATGCCCTTCACGCGCAGCGCCGGCAGCGCCACCACCACGCCCACGCCGGCCGACAGCGCCGCGGCCGCGACCAGCGCGAGCGGGAACGGCACGCCGAGGTTGGTCAGCACGCCCTGCGTGTAGGCACCGGTGCCGAGGAAGGCCGCGTGGCCGATCGAGAACTGGCCCGTGAAGCCCGCGAGCAGCATCAGGCCCAGGCCGACGATGCCGTAGATCAGCACGAAGGTCAGTTGCGCGAGCCAGTACTCGTCGATGACCCACGGCGCGGCCAGCAGGAAGACGCACAAGAGGCCATACCAGAAGACCTGGCCGCCATGCTTGGCGAGCCGGATGTCCTGGTCGTAGGAGGTCTTGAAGATGTAGCGCATCGTTCAGACTTTCTTGCGCAGCTTCTCGCCGAACAGGCCGTTGGGCTTGATCATCAGCATCAGCAGCACCACGATGTACGGCGCCGTGTCCTTGAAGCCGTCGGGCAGATAGAAGCCCGCGAACGACTCGACGATGCCGATCACCAGCCCGCCGACGATCGCGCCCGGCAGGCTGCCGAAGCCGCCGACCACCGCCGCCGGAAAGGCCTTGAGGCCGATGAAGCCCATGTTGGCGTGCACGAAGGTGATCGGCGCGAGCAGCATGCCGGCGATGGCCGCGACCGCGGCCGCCAGCCCCCACACCAGCCCGTTGAGCCGCTTGACCGGAATGCCCATGTAGTAGGCCGCGAGCTGGTTCTGCGACGAGGCCTGCATCGCGATGCCGAGCTTGCTGTAGCGGAACATCGCGAACAGCAGGCCGCAGAGGATCGCGGTGGCGACGATGATCACGAGCTGCTCGAGGTTCACCACCAGCTCGCCGAGCTTCCAGATCCGGTCCTTGTAGGGCACGGCCAGCGCATGGGTCTCGGTGCCGATGCCCGGCACCATGGTGACCAGCCCGCGCGCCACGTAGGCGATGCCGATGGTGAGCATCACGATCGAGAACTGCGGCTGGCCGAGGATCGGGCGGATCACCACCAGCTCGAGCAGCACGCCGAAGGCCGCCATCGCGGCGATGGCGAGCACGGCCGCGAGCCAGAACGGCATGCCGAACAGCGACATGCCCGCGAACGCGGCGAAGGCGCCGAGCATCATCAGGTCGCCCTGCGCGAAGCTCACCGTCTCGGTGGCCTTGTAGATCAGCACGAAGCCGAGCGCGATCAGGCCGTAGATGCAGCCTTGCGCGATGCCCGACAGCAGGAGCTGGAGGATCTGCACGACGGGAACCTCCTTGGCCTTACTGGCGCAGGTGACGGAACGGGGACGTGAAGGGGCGGTAGGCCGCGCCGGCGGCGTCGTGCAGCGCGAGGCGCCGCGAGCCGGCCAGGATGTCGCTGGGCTTCAGGCCATAGACCTGGCGGATCGAATGGCTGAAATGGGTGGAGTCGGGATAGCCGGCCTCGAGCGCGATGTCGGTCAGGGTGGCGGTCTGGCGCACGTAGCGCAGCAGGCTGCGCGCGCGCTTCCAGGCGCGGAAGGCGCGGAAGGCCATGCCGGTCTCCTGCTTGAACAGGTGCAGGAAGCGCGAGAACGAGAGGTGCACCGAGGCCGCGCATTCCTCGGCCGAGGTGGCGGCCGCGGGATCGGCGTTGATCGTGTCGATGACCTTGCGGATGCGCGCATCGAGCGCGCGCGGCGCGAGCGGCGCGCCGAAGAACTGGCGGTCGAAGTCCAGGCCGTCGAAGCGCTGGCCGCGCGCCGAGGCGGCCAGCAGCTGGGCATGGCTCTCGCGCACGCGCTGGACGAAGGCCGGTGCCTGCACCGGGCCGCAGTGCTGCAGCCAGTCGGGCATGCGCGCGGGATCGACCGACTCCGATTCGATCAGCAGGTTGAGGATCAGCGGATGCGCGCTCTCGATCTCGATCGGCACCTGCGGCGGCACCACCAGCAGTTCGCCGCTCTGCCAGGCGCCGCCGCCCACGCGCAGGCGGTTGGGCGGTGCACCCGCGGGAGAGATATAGACGCCATGGCCGCCCATGGTGCGCACGGCGGCACGGCCCAGCAGGCCGGCGTAGAACACGCGCTGCGTGGTGAGCCACATCAGGCGTTCGCCCTGGCCGCGACCCTCGCGGGCACCGCCTTGCGTCGACGGCGCCATCCTCGTTCCCTGCATGGTGTCTGTCTCCTGCATTCGGGGGCCTGGGCCAGGGCACGGGCCCTGGGTCGGCGTCGTTGTGGGGCTGATCGTAGCGGGGCACGCGCGCGGCGCGGCACCGATTTGCGCGGGGACTTTCCCTAGGCCTGCGGCCGTGGCGCCGCGAGCGCGCGACGCAACTCGGTGGCGCAAAGCGCGACCGCGGTGTTGGCCTCGTCGAGCACCTTGCCCATGGTCACGAAGCCATGGATCTGGCGCTCGAAGCAGACGTAGTTCGCGCTGTTGCCGGCCGCGGTCAGCGCCTCGGCATAAGCCAGGCCCTCGTCGCGCAGCGGGTCGTAGCCGGCCGTGAGCACCAGCGCCGGCGGCAGCCGCGACAGATCGCCGTGCAGCAGCGGCGAGGCACGCCAGTCGAGGTCGTGCTTCGCATCGGTGATGTAGTGGTCGTGGAAGTAGGTCATCGTGTCGCGCGTCAGCAGGTAGCCCTGGCCGTTGGCCTGGTGCGACGGATGGCCGCGCCGCATGTCGGTGGCCGGATAGATCAGCAGCTGGAAGACGAGCGGCAGGTCGGCGCTGTCGCGCGCGGCGATCGCCACCACCGCCGCGAGATTGCCGCCGGCGCTGTCGCCGCCCACCGCCATGCGGCTCGCGTCCACGCCCAGCGCCGCGGCCTCGCGCCGCACCCAGCGCGTGGCGGCCAGCACGTCGTCGACCGCGGCCGGGAAGCGGTGCTCGGGGCCCATGCGGTAGTCGACCGCCACCACCGCGCAGCCCGCGCCGTTGGCCAGTTCGCGGCACAGCACGTCGTGCGTGTCGAGGTCGCCGATGACCCAGCCGCCGCCGTGGTAATACACCAGCACCGGCAGCGGGCCGGCGCCCGAGGCCAGCGGCCGGTAGATGCGCACGGGAATAGGGCCGTGCGGCCCGTCGGCCGCGAGGTCGCGCACCTCGGCCACTTCGGCCGGCAGCGGCTGGGTGGCGGCGCGGCGCTCGCGGTAGAAGGCGCGCGCGTCGGCGGGCGACAGCGTGTGGGTCGGCGGGATGCCCCGCGCCTCGATAAAGTCGAGCAGCGCGCGGGCCTGGGGATGCAGCATGGTGTCTCCGGTGGATCGATCGATCGACCCAGTGTGGAGCGCGGCGCGCGCGGACGGTATCCGCATGCACCCGCATGCCTCCCCAGGGCCGGCGTCTTTCGTCAGCCCCGGCACCATGCCTGCGCCTGCGCGGCGCGGCTTGCGAAAACTGGCTACCGCTGTCGCGCGCGCAACCGGGCGGCCGAAGCGTTCAGGCCTGGCGCGGCTTCACGCGCGAAGCCGCTTCCTTGGCGTTGGCGCGCGCGGTCTCCACGTCGGCGGCATGCGCCAGCGCCACGCCCATGCGGCGCTTGACGAAGCTCTCGGGCTTGCCGAACAGGCGCAGGTCCACGCCCGGCACCTGCAGCGCCTCGGCCACGCCGTCGAAGGCGATGCCCTGGGCATCGACGCCGCCGTAGATCACCGCGCTGGCGCCCGGGCTCTTGAGCGTGGTGTCCACCGGCAGGCCGAGGATCGCGCGCGCATGCAGCTCGAACTCGTTCTGCCACTGCGTGGCCATGGTGACCATGCCGGTGTCGTGCGGGCGCGGGCTGACCTCGCTGAACCAGACCTGGTCGCCCTTGACGAACAGCTCGACGCCGAACAGGCCCTGGCCGCCGAGGTCGGCCGTGACCGCCTCGGCGATCTGCTGCGCCTTCCGCAGCGCGGCGGGCGCCATCGGGTGCGGCTGCCAGCTCTCGACGTAGTCGCCGCTGACCTGCACGTGGCCGATGGGCTCGCAGAACCGGGTGCTCACGGCGCCGCCGGCGTCCTTGGCACGCACGGTCAAGAGCGTGATCTCGTAGTCGAAGTCGATGAAGCCCTCGACGATCACGCGGCCATGGCTCACGCGGCCGCCGGCCATGGCGTAGTCCCAGGCCTTCTGCACATCGGCCGGGCCGTCGATCTTGCTCTGGCCCTTGCCGGAGCTGCTCATCACGGGCTTCACGATGCAGGGGTAGCCGATACCCGCGTCGATCGCGGCCTGCAGCTCGGCGAGCGAGTCGCAGAACTTGTAGGGGCTGGTGGGCACGCCCAGCGTCTCGGCCGCCAGGCGGCGGATGCCTTCGCGGTCCATCGTGAGGCGGGCGGCGCGGGCCGTGGGGATCACGCGCACCGTGCCCGCGTCCTCGAGCTGCTGCAGCATCGGCGTGGCGATGGCCTCGATCTCGGGCACCACGAGCTGCGGCTTCTCGGCCTCGATCAGCGCCTGCAGCTGCGCGGGGTCGCTCATGACGATGGTGCGCGCATGGTGGGCCACCTGCTGGCCGGGTGCGTTCTCGTAGCGGTCGACGGCGATGGTCTCGACGCCCAGGCGCTGCAGGGCGATCAGCACCTCCTTGCCGAGTTCGCCGGAGCCGAGGAGCATCACGCGGGTTGCCGAGGGGGAGAGGGGGGTGCCGAGGGTGGTCATGGCGGCTTCTGTCGGTTCGGGAGGGAGAAAAAGAGGGGAAAAGCGCGAGCGCGCACTGTAAGCCACCCGTGTCGCCCGCGGCAACGACGCGCCCGCGGGGCTGATCCACAATGGACGGCTCGGCGGCTGGCCCGCCTTCTCTTTTCTTCCCCTTTCGTTTTCTCAAGGAGCATTTCTCATGGCGATTCAGACCGTCGGCATCATCGGCGCCGGCACGATGGGCAACGGCATTGCGCAGGCCTGTGCGGTGGCGGGCGTCAAGGTGGTGATGATCGACGTCGCGCAGGCGGCGGTCGACAAGGGCCTGGCCACCGTCTCGGGCAGCCTCGACCGGCTGATCAAGAAGGAAAAGCTCACCGCCGAGCAGAAGGCCGCCGCGCTGGCGCTGATCCAGGGCTCGACCAATTACGATGACCTCAAGGGCGCGCAGCTCGTGATCGAGGCCGCGACCGAGAACCACGCGCTCAAGCTCAAGATCTTGAAGCAGGTCGACGAGCTCGTGGGCCCCGAGGTCATCATCGCCTCGAACACCTCCTCGATCTCGATCACGCAGCTGGCCGCCGCCACCTCGCGCGCCGACCGCTTCATCGGCATGCACTTCTTCAACCCGGTGCCGATGATGGCGCTGGTCGAGCTGATCCGCGGCTACCTCACGAGCGACGCCACCCACGACACGGTGAAGGAACTGGCCGAGCGCCTGGGCAAGTCGCCGATCACGGTGAAGAACGCGCCGGGCTTCGTGGTCAACCGCATCCTGGTGCCGATGATCAACGAGGCCTTCTTCGTGCTGTCCGAGGGCATCGCGACCGCCGAGGACATCGACGCCGGCATGAAGCTGGGCTGCAACCAGCCGATCGGCCCGCTGGCGCTGGCCGACATGATCGGCCTGGACGTCTGCCTCGCGGTGATGGAGGTCTACCTCGACCAGTTCGGCGACTCCAAGTACCGCCCCTGCCCGCTGCTGAAGGAAATGGTCGCCGCCGGCCAGCTCGGCCGCAAGACCGGCCGCGGCGTCTACACCTACTGACGCGCCGAAGAACGAGGAGACAGGGAACGCCATGACCGCCACGCCCACCACCCCGCCGACCGAAGGCTGCATCGACACCCAGGTGCTCGACCACGTGCTGCTGATCGGCATCAACCGGCCCGCCAAGCGCAACGGCTGGACGCCGCCGATGTTCCGCCAGCTCGCCGAGGCCTACACGCGCCTGGACGACGACCCGAAGCTGCGCGTGGGCGTGCTGCATGCCTTCGGCGACCACTTCACGGCCGGCCTCGACCTGCCCGCGGTGGCCGAGTACATGAAGCGCGGCGAGAAGGCGATCCCGCAAGGACTGGTGGAGCCGCACGACTTCGGCCTCGAGGGCTACCGCCGGCGCACCAAGCCGATGGTGGTGGCGGTCAAGGGCATCTGCTTCACGGTGGGCATCGAGCTGATGCTCGGCGCCGACATCGTGGTGGCGGCCGACAACTGCCGCTTCTCGCAGATGGAGGTGCAGCGCGGCATCATGGCCACGGGCGGCGCCACCTTGCGCATGGCCGAGCGCGCGGGCCTCGGCAACGCGATGCTGCACCTGCTGACGGCCGACGAGTTCGGCAGCGCCGAGGCCTATCGCCTGAACTTCGTGCAGAAGGTGGTGCCCGCGGGCCAGGAGCTCGACGAGGCGCTCGCGATCGCGCAGCGCATCGCCGCGCAGGCGCCGCTGGCGGTGGTGGCCACGCGCCTCAACGTGCTCAAGGCGATCGAGCACGGGCCGCTGGCCGCGGTCGGCGAGTTCATCGAGACGCAGAAGCGGCTGTCGAACAGCGAGGACGCGGCCGAGGGCGTGCGCTCCTTCATCGAGCGCCGGCCCGCGCGCTTCAGCGGGCGCTGACGAACGCCCCCGTTCCTCCCCTCTTCTTCCCCTCTCACCATGACCCTGCGACTGCGCGCGGCCCTGGCCGCCCTGACCCTCTCCGCCGTGAACACCTCCCTCCACGCCCAGGCACCGGCCGCGCCCGCGGCCCTGCCCGATCCCGCGGCCACCTCCGTCGACGCGCTCGGCTGGATGCGCGGCTTCCCGCCGCCGCCCGACAAGCAGATCACCTTCGAGAACCCCGCCGGCAACGCCTTCCCGCGCAACCGCTGGACCTTCTCGCACGTGCGCGAGGTCGTGCCCACCGCCAACGTGTGGCGCGGCAGCGGCGCCGCGAGCCCGCTGCCGGCCGCCACGGGCGTGACGCCCGAGCAGATCGAGGGCATCCGCTTCAAGTCGCTGTCGGGCGAGGACAGCACCGTCGCCCAGATGATCGCCAACACCTACACCGACGGCTTCCTGGTGCTGCACCGCGGCCAGGTGGTGTACGAGAAGTACTTCGGCGCGCTCACGCCCGAGCGGCCGCACCTCGCGATGTCGGTCACCAAGTCCTTCGTGGGCACGCTCGCGGCCATCCTCGCGGACGAGGGCAAGCTCGATCCCGCGGCGCCCGTGACCCAATACGTGCCCGAGCTCAAGGACAGCGCCTACGGCGACGCCACGGTGCGCCAGGTGATGGACATGACCATCGGCGTGCGCTATTCCGAGAACTACGCCGACCCCAAGGCCGAGATCTGGGACTACTCGCGCGCCGGCGGCTTCATCCCGCGCGCGCCCGGCTACAGCGGCCCGAATACCTTCTACGAGTTCCTCGCGCTGCAGAAGAAGGAAGGCACGCACGACGAGGCCTTCGGCTACAAGACCATCAATGCCGAGGTGCTGGCCTGGATCCTGCGACGCGCCAGCAACCAGTCGCTGGCCGATCTGCTCAGCGAGAAGATCTGGCGCCGCATCGGCGCCGAGCAGGACGCCTATTTCATGGTCGACAGCATCGGCACCGAATCGGGCGGCGGCGGCCTCAACACCACGCTGCGCGACCTCGCGCGCTTCGGCGAGACCTTGCGCAACGGCGGCCGCGCGCCCAACGGGCAGCAGGTGTTCCCGAAGGCGGTGGTCGACGACATCCGCCGCGGCGGCGACACCGCCAAGTTCGCGAAGGCCGGCTACGGCCTGCTGCCGGGCTGGTCGTACCGCAACATGTGGTGGGTGTCGAACAACGCGCACGGCGCCTACATGGCGCGCGGCATCCACGGCCAGAGCATCTACGTGGACCCGGCGGCACAGATGGTGATCGTGCGCTACGCGGCGCACCCGATCGCCGCCAATGCCGGCAACGACCCGCTGACGCTGCCGGGCTTCGCCGCGGTGGCCGATGCGCTGATGAAGCGCCCCTGATTTTTCCTCCCCTCTCCCGCCGGGAGAGGGCGCCTGAAAACCTCGTGGCACGAAATACTTTGCACACAATTTAATTGAGTGCCATAATTCGCCCATGCCCTCCTTGACGCAAGACGAACTCCTGAAGCTGGACAACCAGCTCTGCTTCGCCATGTACTCCGCCTCGCTGGCCATGACCCGCCTGTACAAGCCCCTGCTCGACAAGCTCGGCCTCACCTACCCGCAGTACCTGGTGATGCTCGCCCTGTGGGAAAAAGACGGTCCCATGGTCTCCGAGCTCGGCGAGCGCGTCTCGCTCGACTCGGGCACGCTCACCCCGCTGCTCAAGCGCCTCGAGGCCAACGGCTTCGTGGCCCGCGTGCGCGACGTGGCCGACGAGCGCCGCGTGCACATCACGCTCACGGCCGCGGGCCGTCGCCTCAAGGCGCGCGCGGGCCATGTGCCCGAATGCCTGCTCGCGGCCTCCGAATGCTCGGTGCCCGAGCTCGTGGACCTCACCCACCAGATTCAAGCGCTGCGCGACCGCATCCGCAAGGCCGCCTGAGCAAGCAAGCCATTTCAATCACTACAACAGGTTTCTCCCGCCGCGTGCCATTCCGGACCACGACGGCTTTCTTCAACCACCGTTCCACTTCGACCAAGGAAACATCACCATGACCACCAAGCTCGACAAAGTGCTCTACACCGCCCAGGCCCACACCACGGGCGGCCGCGACGGCGCCGGCAAATCCAGCGACGGCGCGATCGACGTCCAGCTGAGCTCGCCCGGTTCGGGCAAGCCCGGCACCAACCCCGAACAGCTGTTCGCGGTCGGCTACGCTGCCTGCTTCATCGGCGCGATGAAGGCCGTGGGCCCGAAGATCGGCGTCAAGGTGCCGGACGACGTGGCGATCGACTCCAGCGTCTCCCTCGGCCCGACGAATGGCGGCGCCGCCTACGGCATCGCGGTCAAGCTCGCGATCACGCTGCCCGGCCTCGACGCCGAACAGAAGCAGAAGCTGGTCGACACGGCCCACCAGGTCTGCCCGTACTCGAACGCCACGCGCGGCAACATCGACGTCGAACTGACGATCGCCTGAGCCTCCCGCGCTCCATGACGAAGCCCCGCTCGCGGGGCTTTTTTGCGTGCGCGCGCTTGTCCCGCGCGTGACGCGCCGGCGACCTGCGCGATGGCGCCTTTCACGAAGCTTGGCTAATGTCACGTGGACGCACCCCTTGCCACCCCAGCGGCCGGAACGCCGCGCAGCCACGGAGCCTCGACACGCCATGAGCACCACCCTCAGCCTGCAGATCCGCAAGAGCCGACTGGGCGACACCCGCCTCGACGACAGCACCGACACCCCGCTGGCCGACGGCCAGGTGCGCGTGCGCATCGACAGCTTCGCGCTGACCTCGAACAACATCACCTACGCCGCCTTCGGCGACGCCATGAGCTACTGGCGCTTCTTCCCCACCGGCGACGAGGCCTGGGGCAACATCCCCGTGTGGGGCTTCGCGAGCGTGGTGCAGTCGCTGCATCCGGGCGTGGCCGTGAACGAGCGCCTCTACGGCTACTGGCCCATGGCCACCGGCGCGGTGCTGAGCCCGACGCGGCTCTCGCCCGAGCGCTTCGCCGACGGCGCCGCGCACCGCGCCGAGCTGCCGGCGGTCTACAACCAGTACTTCCGCTGCAATGCCGACCCGCTCTACACCGCCGACAGCGAGGACACGCAGGCGCTGCTGCGCCCGCTGTTCATCACCTCCTGGCTGATCGACGACTTCATGGCCGACAACGACTTCTTCGGCGCGCGCACCATGCTGCTGTCGAGCGCCTCGAGCAAGACGGCCTACGGCACCGCGTTCCAGCTGCACCAGCGCGAAGGCATCGAGGTGGTCGGCCTGACCTCGGCCGCCAACGTCGGCTACTGCGAGAGCCTGGGCTGCTACCACCGCGTGCTGCGCTACGACGCGCTCGACGAATTGCCGGCCGACACGCCCTGCGTCTACATCGACTTCGCGGGCAACGGCGCGCTGCGCGAGGCGATCCATGCGCGCTTCACCGGCCTGCGCTACAGCTGCGCGATCGGCGGCACGCATGTCGAGGAACTGGCCTCCAAGGGCGCCACCCGCGAGCTCGCGGGCCCGCGCGCCACGCTGTTCTTCGCGCCCGCGCAGATCAAGAAGCGCACCGCCGAATGGGGCGCCGAGGAATTCAGCCGCCGCATGGTGGCGGCCTGGCAGGCCTTCACCGCACGCGCGACCGATGCCGCGAGCCCCTGGCTGCGCGCCGAGCACCACCACGGCGGCGCGGCCGCGCAGGCGGCCTATGCCCAGGTGCTGGCCGGCAAGGGCGATCCGCGCACCGGCCACATCCTGTCGCTGCACGCGCACCCCGGCGGCCTCTGAAAAGCGCGCGGGGTGCGGGCGACGACAATCGCCGCATGATTCCCGATTCCCCCGCGGCGCCCGCCGGCCACCCTGCCCATCCCTACGAGAGCCTCACGCCCGACGTGGTGCTCGACGCGCTCGCGGGCCTCGGCCTGCACGGCGACGGCCGGCTCACCGGGCTCAACTCCTACGAGAACCGGGTCTACCAGGTGCACCTCGAGGACCCGCAGCCGCACCCGGCCGTGGTGGTCAAGTTCTACCGGCCCGGCCGCTGGAGCGAGGCCGAGATCCTCGAGGAACACGCTTTCTCCCTCGAACTCGCCGCGGCCGAGGTCCCCGCCGTGCCGCCGCTGGCCTTCGGCGGCGCCACCTTGCACCGCCATGCCGGCTTCGCCTTCAGCGTGAGCCCCTACCGCGGCGGCCGCGCGCCCGAGCTCGACGACTTCGAGGTGCTCGAATGGGTCGGACGCTTTCTCGCGCGCATCCACACCGTGGGCGCCGCGCGCCCCTTCGAGGCGCGGCCCGCGCTCGACCTGCAGAACTTCGGCACCGCCTCGCGCGACTGGCTGCTGGCGCACGACAAGCTGCCGCTCGACGTGCAGCGCGACTGGGAGAAGGCCTGCAACGAGGCGCTCGAGATGATCGCCGCGACCCCGCTTTCAGGCTCGGCCGCCGCTGGCGACGGGCCGCGCAAGCTGCGCCTGCATGGCGACGTGCACCCCGGCAACATCCTCTGGACGCCGACCGACCGCCCCCACGGCGGCCCGCACTTCGTCGACCTCGACGACGCGCGCACCGGCTTCGCGGTGCAGGATTTGTGGATGCTGCTGTCGGGCGAGCGCGCCCAGCGCACCGCGCAGCTCTCCGGGCTGCTCGACGGCTACGAGCAGTTCCGCGAATTCGACCGCCGCGAGCTCGCGCTGATCGAGCCGCTGCGCACGCTGCGCCTGATCCATTACAGCGCCTGGCTCGCGCGGCGCTGGGAAGACCCGATCTTCCCGATCAACTTCCCCTGGTTCGGCAGCAGCGACTACTGGAAGGGCCAGGTCCAGATGCTGCAGGACCAGTGCGAGGCGATGGCCGAGGACCCGATCTACGCCTGAACCGTCGGCGCCGACAGCCGGCGGATCTCCTCGCGCACGATCTCGCGGTGATGGTGCGAGGGCGAGAGACCGATGAACTGCGTGTACTTCTCGAGCGCGGCCGCGACGTTGCCCGCGTCCTCGAGGTCCAGCGCCTCGAGCATCAGTTGCGTGAACAGCCGGTTGGCATCGGCCTCGCGGCGCGAGGCCGCGAGCGTGCGCGGCTGCAGCTCGGGCTGCTCGGCATAGATCCGGCGCTGCACCTCGATCAGCTCGACCATCGCGCGGCCGATGCGGTGCACCTGCTCGGTGGCCGGCTCGAGGCCGCAGGCCCGCACGTCGGCCGCGGCCTGGTCGAGCAGGTGCGAGGCCACGCGCAGCAGCCGGTTCAACGATTTGAGGCTCATGGCAGCACCGCCCCGGCCGTGCCCGCCGGCCCGGCCCTGCACGCACGCGCCGCCATCAGGACGCCAGCTCCGCGCCGTCGAGCTGCCGCTTGAGCGCGAGCTGCGTCTCGCGCTCGGCGATCGCGAGCCGCTTGGCCGCCTGCTCGCCATGGGTCTTCACCGAGAAGGCCTTGCTGACGGTGCCGCGCCCGGCGATGAAGGTGATCGCCATCCAGTAGCCCGGATGGTCGGGCCGCGGCGACTTGAACTGCACGCCGCTGGTGCCGCTCGAGTTGTTGCGCCGCACGATCTCCGCGCGCGAGAGCCGCGCCGTGCGCGCGCGCGGCGCGGCATCGGTCTCGCGGCGGATCGCTTCCTCGGCCGGGTGCACGTGCGCCAGGCCGGTCATCTGCGCGAGCTGGCGCGCGCGCTCGGCCAGCGCCGCCGCATGGGCCGCGCGGTCGGCGCCATCGACCGAGAAATAGGTCTGCAGGATCTGGTCCTCGGCGATGTAGGTCTTGGCGAGCCAGGCGCGCACGCGGCCGTCGGGCGCGACGCGGCTGTAGACGCCGGGCGCGCCGGTGCTGTTGTTGGCACGCGGCTGCTCGGCCCGCGCGCGGCGCGCGATCGGCGGGTGCTGCCGCACGATGGCGTCGCGCCAGTCCTGCGCATGCGCGAGCGCCTGTTCGGCGCCGCCGTAGCTCGCCCGGCCGAACTGCCGGTAATGGCGGGTTCCGTTGCGCATGACGGAGACCTCGTAGCCCCAGGGCCGGGTGAAGATGCCGTACATGGCGGCGGAATTGGGGATACCTTTGGGCATGCTGGCGTCGACTCGGCCATGTCGTTGATCTGAACCCCCTGGCGGCACCCCTTTTTTCCGGCGTGCTCTTGAAGGCCCGGGCCACGGCGAGGTTGGCGGGAATACTAAAGCCTTCGCAAGGCCTTGGGCATCACCGGTTCCGGTAGCCCGGCGCGGCGCGGGGTCGATGCCCCGCATGGTCACGGCCCTGCCACGAAGACGGTGCAGAACGGCGTCCGCGTTCAGCGCTTCGCGCTCTCGCGCAGGCTCTTCGCGAGCCCGTCGAGCAGCCGCTGCACCAGCATGTTCGGCGGTCCCGCGCGCCACACGCCGTAGGCCTCCGACGGCGTGACCTCGCGGTCGAGCGGACGGAACACCGCACCGCTCAACGCCGAGTGCCGCATCGCCTGCGGCACCAGCGCCACGCCCATGCCCTGCGACACCAGCGAGACCACCGCGAGCCAGTGCCGCACCTCGTGCCGCACCTCGGGATGGAAGCCCGCGTCGGCGCAGATCGAGAGGATGCGCTCGTGGTAGTCGGGCGAGGCCTCGCGCGAGAACAGCACGAAGGGCTCGCCGCGCAGCTCGGCCGGCGCGAGCGCGCGCCGCCGCGCCAGCGCATGGCCCGCGGGCAGGCAGCAGACGAAAGGCTCGGTCAGCAGCAGCCGGTGCTGCAGCTCGGGCGGCATGCGCGCGGTGTGGACGAAGCCGAGGTCGAGCCGGTCGTGCATCAGCTCGGCGATCTGCACGCCCGAGTTGAGTTCGGCCAGCGTGATGCGCACCGCCGGATGTTTGGCCTGGAACGCACGCAGCGCCTGCGGCAGGCCGCGGTAGAGCATCGCGCCGACGAAGCCGATGCGCAGCCGGCCGGCCGAGCCCTGCGCGATATCGCGCGCCTCGAGCGCGGCCTCCTCGGCCTGCTGCAGCAGCCGGCGCGCCGACACGCGCAGCGCATCGCCCGCGGGCGTGAGCCGCACCTCCTTGCTGTTGCGCTCGAACAGGCGCGCGCCCACCGTGTCCTCGAGCTGGCGGATCGCCACCGACAGCGGCGGCTGCGAGATCGAGAGCCGGCGCGCCGCGCGCCCGAAGTGCAGCTCCTCGGCGAGCACGGAGAAATAGCGCAGGTGACGCAGTTCCATGAATAGGCAAATCGAATCGAGCAAGACCCAAACGATATTAGACACGGATCGTCACGGCTTGAACAATGGCGCGAATCCAGGAGACAAGCCATGCCCCAGACGTCTGCCGTGCCTGCAGCGCCCGCCGTTCACCCCATCCCCGACCGCCACGGTCAGAACCTCTACAGCGTCGACACCGAGCTGCAGTCGCTGCTCGCGCTCTACCTGCCCGAGGACCTGCTGCGCCACCTGCGGCCACACCTCGAGCGCCTCGGCGGCCTCGCGGGCGGCAGGCTCGACGAGCTGGCCGGCACCGCCGACCGCAACCCGCCCACCCTGATGCAGCGCACGCGCATCGGGCTCGACGAGCAGCAGGTGATCAAGCATCCGGCCTACGTCGAGATGGAGCGCCTCGCGCTCAGCGAATTCGGCCTGGCCGCGATCTCGCATCGCGACGAGACGCTGGGCTGGAAGGGCCGCATGCCGCCGCTCGTGAAATACGCGCTGACCTACCTGTTCGTGCAGGCCGAATTCGGCCTGTGCTGCCCGGTCTCGATGACCGACTCGCTCACGCGCACGCTCAAGAAATTCGGCGCGCCAGAGCTGGTGCGAAAGTACCTGCCGCGCCTGACCTCGCTCGACTTCGACGAACTCGCGCAGGGCGCGATGTTCATGACCGAGCAGGCCGCGGGCTCCGACATCGCCGCCACCGCCACGCTGGCACGGCGCGAGGCCGACGGCAGCTGGCGCCTCACGGGCGACAAGTGGTTCTGCTCGAACCCCGACGCCGACTTCGCGATGGTGCTCGCGCGCGCCGAGGACGGCGTGGCCGGCATGAAGGGCGTGTCGCTGTTCCTGCTGCCGCGCCGGCTCGACGACGGCAGTCTCAACCACTACCGGATCATCCGGCTCAAGGACAAGCTCGGCACGCGCTCGATGGCCAGCGGCGAGATCCGGCTCGAGGGCGCGCTCGCCTTCCTGGTCGGCGAGGAAGGCCGCGGTTTCGTGCAGATGGCCGACATGGTCAACAACTCGCGGCTGTCGAACGGCGTGCGCGCCGCGGGCCTGATGCGCCGCGCGGTGGCCGAGGCCGAGTACATCGCGGCCGAGCGCCAGGCCTTCGGCCGCACGCTCGACCGGATGCCGCTGATGCAGCGCCAGCTCGACAAGCTGCGCGTGCCGGCCGAGCAGGCGCGCACCATGGTCTGCCAGACCGCCTTGGCGCTCGCGCGCTCCGATGCCGGCGAGCCCGATGCCTACGCGCTCCTGCGCATCCTCACGCCGCTCATCAAGTTCCGCGCCTGCCGCGATGCGCGCAAGGTCACCGGCGACGCGATGGAGGTGCGCGGCGGCTGCGGCTACATCGAGGAATGGAGCGATCCGCGGCTGGTGCGCGATGCCCACCTGGGCTCGATCTGGGAGGGCACGAGCAACATCGTCGCGCTCGACGTGATCCGCGCCGTCAAGCGCGAGGGCTCGCTGCCGGTGCTGCGCGCCCATTGCGAAAAGCTGATCGCCGAAGCCGAACCGACCCCGGCCTTCGCCCAGGCGCTGCGCGATGCGCTGGCGCGCGCCGCCGCGCTGGCCGAGACGGCCGCGCGCGAAGGCGGCGACGTGCTCGCGCGCCAGGCCGCCTCGGCGCTCTACCACTGCACCAGCGCGAGCGCGATGGCCTGGGAGGCCGCGCGCACCGGCTCGGCCGCGCGGCTGCGCTGGTCGCAGCTCGCGCTGCTGCACCGCGTGCTGCCGCGCGATCCGCTCGCGCCCGATGCGCTGCCCGCGGACTGGACCGCGGCCTGAGCCCTTCCCTCGAACAAAGAACGGAGACCTCCTCTTGAAACACCTCGCCTCCCTCCTCGCGCTGGCCACCGCCTGCGCCGGCCTGCTGGCCGCGGCCCCCGCCGCGCAGGCCGACACCGCCTTCCCGTCCAAGCCGATGATGCTGGTCGTGCCCTTCCCGCCCGGCGGTCCCACCGACGCGATGGCGCGCACGCTCGCGGCCGAGATGAAGGACCGCATGGGCCAGCCGATGATCGTGGAGAACCGCGCCGGCGCGGGCGGCAACATCGGCGCCGAGTACGTGGCGCGCGCCGAGGCCGATGGCCATGTGCTGCTGTTCGGCACCTCGGGCCCGCTCGCGATCAACGCCAGTCTCTACCGCAAGATCAACTACGACCCGGTCAAGAGCTTCGCGCCCGTGATCCAGGTTGGCTACCTGCCGAACATCCTGGTGGTGAATCCCGCGCTGCCGGTGAAGACCGTGCCCGAGCTCGTCGCCTATGCCAAGGCCAACCCCGGCAAGCTCAGCTATGCCTCCTCGGGCAACGGTGCCTCCTCGCACCTCGCGGGCGTGCTGTTCAACTCGATTGCCGGCACCGACTTCCAGCACATCCCCTACAAGGGCACCGGCCCCGCGCTCAACGACCTGCTGGGCGGCCAGGTCAGCATGACCTTCACCGACATCCTCACCGCGCTGCCCTACGTCAAGGCCGGCAAGCTGCGCGCGCTGGGCGTGGCCACCCTCGCGCGCTCGCAGGCGCTGCCCGAGGTGCCCACGATCTCGGAGCAGGGCTACAAGGGCTACGACGTGAGCGTGTTCTTCGGCATCGTCGCGCCCGCGGGCACGCCGGCCGATCGCGTGGCGAAGCTCAACCATGCCTTCGCCGAGGTGCTGAACTCGCCCAAGGTCAAGCAGATGTTCGCGGCCCAGGGCCTGGAGGCCAGCGCCGACACCTCGCCGCCGAAGCTCGGCCAGTTCATCGCGAGCGAGTCGGCGAAGTGGAAGGACGTGGTCAAGAAGTCGGGCGCGCAACTCGACTAGCGCATCCGCAACCGATCCGCCGCACGTGCCCCGAACGACAAGACAAAGGGAACAAGAAATGACACAAGGCGCACTCGCGGGCATCCGCGTGCTCGACATCTCCCGCATCCTCGGCGGCCCCTACTGCGGCCAGATCCTCGGCGACCATGGCGCCGACGTGCTCAAGATCGAGCCGCCGCAGGGCGACGACACGCGCACCTGGGGCCCGCCGTTCAAGGATGGCGTGGCTTCCTACTACCACGGCCTCAACCGCAACAAGCGCGTGCAGCACCTCGACTTCTCGACCGAGGAAGGCCGTGCCGCCCTGCTCGCGCTGGTGGCCGAGGCCGACGTGCTGATCGAGAACTTCAAGACCGGCACCATGGAACGCTGGGGCATCGGCTACGAGACCCTGTCGCAGCGCTTTCCGCGCCTGGTCTGGTGCCGCGTCTCGGGCTTCGGCGCCGACGGTCCGCTCGGTGCGCTGCCCGGCTACGACGCCGCCGTGCAGGCCATGACCGGCATCATGAGCGTCAACGGCGAGGCCGAGGGCGGGCCGCTGCGCGTGGGCCTGCCCGTGGTCGACATGGTGACCGGCCTCAACGCCGTCATCGGCGTGCTGCTCGCGCTGCAGGAACGCCAGCGCAGCGGACGCGGCCAGTTCGTCGAGGCCGCGCTCTACGACAGCGGCATCTCGCTCTTGCATCCGCACGCCGCCAACTGGTTCATGGACGGCAGCGCGCCGCGCCGCACCGGCAACGCCCATCCCAACATCTATCCCTACGACGCCCTCGCCACCGGCACCGACCCCGTGTTCGTCGCCGTCGGCAACGACCGCCAGTTCGCGAGCCTGTGCGGCTGCATCGGCCTGCCCGCGCTGGCCACGGATCCGCGCTTCGCCACCGCGGGCGCGCGCTCGGTGAACCGCGACGCGCTCAAGCAGCAACTCGAGACCGCCATGGCCGCCTTCGACGGCCGCGTGCTGGTCGAGCAGCTCATGGCCGCGGGCGTGCCGGCCGCGCCCGTGCTGCCCGTGGCCGCCGCGCTCGAGCATCCGCACACGGCGCATCGCGGCATGGTGGTCGAGCTCGAAGGAGGCTATCGCGGCATCGGCGCACCCGTGAAGCTGGGCCGCACGCCCGCGAGCTACCGGCATGCGCCGCTGACGCCGGGCGATGCCTTCCTGCCGCGCGAGGCGGACACGCCGGCGCGCTGAAGCCCCCGCCGTTCCCGCCTTGTGCGATAAAGGCGGGATGCAATCCTCTCCCGCGGTTCCCCCTGGAACGAACGGCGCCATCGCGCGCGTGGCGGCGCGCACCGCGCTGGTCCTCGAGACCAACAACCTGCGCGGCGGCGCCGATGCGCAAGCCAGGACCGCCGCCAGCCTGCAGCGGCTCATCGCGCTGCTCGCGCGTCAGAAGCAGCCGCTGTTCACGCTGGCCCAGGTGGTCATCACGCACGACGGCCTCGATGCCGCCACCTGCGAGCAAGTGCAGCGACTGGCCCAGCGGCCCGTGGACTTCGTGCGCATCGACGCCAGCACCGGCTACTACGACGCCAAGAACACCGGTTTCGCGGCCACCGACGCGGCGCGCTGCGACTGGGTGGTGTTCGCCGATGCCGACTGCCTGCCCGACGAGGACTGGCTGCGCGAGCTGCTCGCGCCCTTCGCGCGCGCCGACGCGCCGGCCGTGGTGGCGGGCCGCACCAGCTACGCGGCCAACGTGGTGGGCACCGCGCTCAGCACCATCGACTTCATGTACTTCCCGAACGAGCACGCGGGCGCGACGAGCAACTTCTACGCGAACAACGTGGCGTTCCGGCGCGAGGTCTTCGACACCCACGGCTACCAGGCGCTCGACGGCGTGTACCGCGCCCACTGCCAGGTGCTCGGCATGCGGCTGCGCGCGGCCGGCATCCCGCTGCACTACGCGGCGCGCGCCCACACCGAGCACCGCCTGCCCGACACGCGGCGCGAGGCGCTCAAGCTGCGCTGGATGCGCGGGCAGGACACGTATTCGCTCACGCCGCACCTGCTGCGCAGCTACGTCTCGCCGCGCTGGCAATGGCTCGCGAAGAGCGGTCCGATCGGCCCGCTGTGCGTGCTCGTCACGCGGCTGGGCTTCAGCCTGCGCGCGCTCAACCGGCAGGACCTGCCGCCGCTGCGCGGCGCGCGCTGGGCGCTCGGCGTGCTGCTGATCCTGGGCTTCTCGGCCGTCGACATGCTCGGCGCCTTCGCGCGCGGCATCGGCCTGCACACCACGGGCCGCGCGCATGCCGATGCGCAGGCGCTGTCATACCACCGCCCCTGAGGCCCGCGACCATGGCACGCATGCTCGTTCTCGCCGCCCTCGCGCTGCTCGCCCCCGGACTCGCGGCCTCGGCCGAGTTCTCGGGCCGCGGCGTCTTCGCCTTCCGCTCGGGCAGCGGCTGCCCTCTCGCCAACGGCGGCGAGGACTGCAACCGGCTCGCGCTCGACGACGAGCACACGCGCGCCACGCTCGACGAGGCGACGCACACGCTGCGCTTCTCGAATGGCTTCGGCTACGACAGCAAGCGCATCGTCGGCGACGTGGTGCTGCAGGGTTCGGGCCGCACGGCCGACGGCCAGCGCGTGCCGCTGAGCTTCCATGCGTTGCTGAGCCGCTCGGGCAACGACTGGTCGTTCAGCAGCCATGCGCATGCGCCGGTGCGCGGCGAGTTCTCCGAGATCCGCATCGATCCCTGGCAGCTCGTGGTCGGCGAGGCCGGCGGCGAGCGCGTGCTGTTCAGCAGCGCGCAGGTCATGGAGGCGCTCGCCAGGCCCTCGCTGACGGCGCGCCTGGCCGACGAGCTGGTGCAGGTGCGCGACAACCGCGAGAGCGCCGCGCGCGACGCCGACATCACGGTCGGGCTCGGCGTGTCGAAGGCCGTCAAGTGGGTGGCGCGCACGCGCTTCGCCACGACGCGCAACCAGCCGCTGGCCGAGGCGATGCGCGAGGGCAACTGGTCGCTCGAGCTGCAGGCGCTCAGCGGCCGGATCCCGCGCCAGGTGGTGCAGCGCGACCTGTTCCTCTACGGGCTCGAATCGCAGTCGCTGCTGCAGCCTCTGCTGCAGCGCGGCTTCCGCAAGAACGAGACGCTCGCGATCGGTGCCGCCGGCGGCAAGGGCTTCGTGCGCTACGACGGGCAGCAGCGCGAGTTCGCGGGCGCCGATGCCACGGCGCGCGGCTTCCTGCAGGGCAGCTTCCTGGGGCTGGTGCTCGGCTGGCAGCAACAGCAGTTGCAGCCCGTGGCACTGGACGCGAAGGCGCGGCCGAATGGCCGCTGAGCCGTACGCGCAGGCCGAGACCGAGGCCGAACCTCCGGGCTTCGAGAGCCTCGCGCCGCCATCGCTGCGCGGCTGGCCCGCGCTGCAGGCCGCGCTGGTGCACCGCGTGAAGCGCGCCGCGCTGCGGCAACTGCATGCCAGCCGCGCGGGCGAGGCGCTGCTGCTGCGCTTCTACCTCGTGGGCGAGGAATCGTCGGAACAGGCGCTGCAGCGCGAACTGCGCGCCGCCGCGCCCGACTGGCTCGCGCGCCAGCTCGACCAGCACCTGGCCGACGAGCAGCTGCATGCGCGGCTGTTCGCCGAGGCCATCGCCGAACGCGGCGGGCGCGCACGGGCCGGTGCCCTCGACGGCGAGCAGCCGCGGCCCGACTGGTTCAGCCGGCGCAAGCTCGCGCGCTGGCAGGCGCTGATCCGGCGCCACGCGCCGCATTTCGCGCACGGCGGCCTGGTGCCGGCCTATGCGATCGGCCTCGCGGCCGAGCAGATGGCCTCGCGCATCCTCGAGCGTCACTGCGCGCTGATCGGGCCCGCGCATGCGCTGCATCCGCTGCTCGCGCGCGTGTGGGCCGACGAGCAGCGCCATGTGCGGCTGTGCAGCCACACGCTGCGGCGCTGCGTGGCGCCGCACGAGCGCGCGCGGCTCGCGCGGCTGATGGACGAGGTGCGCGCCATCGAGCGCGGCTTCGGCGTCACGGGCGCGCTCGGCATGTGGTGCGCGGGCGCGGCGCTGCGGCTCGCGCCGCACGTGGGTTGAGCGTCGGCTGAGCCATGCCGCGCATCCTCTACCTCGCGACCGCGGACGCGCGCGGCCACCTGATGCGCTCGCAGCTGCTCGCGCACGCGCTGCGCGCGGCCGGCGCGCAGGTGCAGGTGCTGACCACCTCCGACGAGGGCGCGCTCTTCCTCGCCGGCTTCGGCATCGAGGCGCCCGTGCTCTCGCGCCACTACGCGGTGCAGTTCGACGCGCGGCAGAACATGCTGCGCCGCGAGACCGACCGCAACGTGGCGCACTACGTGTTCCGGCCCGGCCGCATGCTGCGCGACATCGTGCGGCTGCACGGCCGGCTGCGCGAGGCCGACCTGGTGGTCAACGACTCCTTTCATCCCGCGCTGCTGTTCATGGGCGCGCTGCCGCCGTGGCGGCACAAGGTGGTGCACGTGTACGGCGCGAGCCTGCGACGCGCGCTCGAAGGCAACTTCAGCGGCCGGCTGCCGGGCTGGACGGCGCGCGCCTTCGGCCGCATCGTGGCCTGGCAGATCGGGCGCAGTCGCGCGCGCATCGCGCACGACTTCGCGCAGGGAGCGCCGGCGCACGAGGGCCATGGCACGCACCGGCTCGCGACGCCGGTGGCCGTGGCCTCGGGCGAGGACGTCGGGCCCGTTGCACCGCGGGCCGCGGTCTACCTCAACCCGCACTTCAGGGACACGGCGCTGGCCGACGGCCTCGAACGCGGCCTGGCCGCCGCGAGCCTGAACGCGCATTGCGTGGGCGAAGGCTATGCCGGGCGCGCCGGCTGGCAGCCGCAGGACGCGCACTGGATCGACAGCGCGGCGCGCAGCGCCTTCATCGTCTCGGCCCCGGGCATGGCGGCGCTGTCTGTGGCCCAGGTCTATCGCAAGCCGATCCTGCTGCTGTTGACCGACCAGCCCGAGCAGGCGAGCAATGCCGAGCGCGCCGCGCAACTCGGGCTGCATCACCGCACGGTGGTGTGGCGCGGCGATGCGGCCGCGTTCGCGAACGACGTGGCGGCCGCGGCGCGCGAGCTGGGCGCGCGCACCGAGGCCACCGCCGCGCAGGGCCGTGAAGCGGCGCTCGAGCGGCTGCAGCCGTGGCGCCAGCTGCTGCTGGAGCTGGCCACGCAGGCCGCCCCGGCCCGCGCAGACTCCTAGCCTGCCGCGCGCCGGCCGGACTGAAGGAAGACGCGTAGCATCCGGTCGAGCACGCGACCGGGCGCCGCCGTCGAGGCCTCGGGCTGCGGCAGCGCCGCGACCCCGCCCGTGCCGGTCGCGTTCATCGACACGCGCAGCCGGCGCAAGGTGAAGCCCGAGCGCACCACCGGCGCCTGCGTGCCGTCGGCCACCTCCGCGCCGGCCGCCTCGCCGACGAAGAACTGCAGCACCAGGCACTTGCGCTGCGGCGAGGGCACGAGCTCGAACACCAGGCTGCGCCGCCATGCGCCCGTCGTGCGCTGGCCCGGCAGCATCGCGCCGTCGAGCAGCGCCACCACGCGCGTGCCCTTGGCTTCGCAGCGGTAGTCGATGCGCACGCGCAAGCGCTGCGCCGGCGCCTGCAGCGGGTGCGCGAACACGGCCGCGGGCGGCAGCGGGATCGCCAGGCAGGCCAGCGCGCCTTCGCTCCAGGTGTCGACGTCGTCGGGTGCCGCCCAGCCATGGGCCAGCCAGGCCGTGGCCGGATTGCCGGTGCGGAAGGCGTAGTCGCGGCCGAGCACGAGCTCGGGCAGCGGCTGCAGGCCCGGGCTGTCGTCGTCGAGGCCCCAGCGCGTGGAGAAGGCGCGTTCGATCGCATCCGCGGGCCAGGCGCCGGCATCGCCGGTCGATGCCGCGATCAGCCCCTGCGACTCGGGCGCCTGGCAGGCCTCCAGCACGAAGTCGAGCGAGCCGAGCTCCGGTCCCACCGGCATCCACGGCGAGCAGCCCGCGGGCAGGCGTTCGGGCGCGTTGCGGTCGGCACGGATCAGCGCGCGCGTGGGCTTGAGGAAGTAGCGCGCCTCGGTCAGCACGCTCGACGACAGTCCGGCGACGAAGCGCACGTTGTCGGCCGACAGCAGCGCATAGCTGTTCTCGCGCGTCCAGGCGACGTTGGGAATGGCGCGCGCGATCGGCGCGAGGTCGTGCAGCGCGGGCTCGTAGGGATGCGGTTTCACCACCAGCAGGTCGACCTCCTGCGCCAGCGTGCGCAGCGCGCCGATCACGGCCGACGGATGCTGGCTGCGCCCGCCGCTCACCAGCGACAGGTCGACCAGGCTCTGGCCGAAGAACACGCCCACGCGCAGGCGCGGATCGAACAGCGCGCCCGCGCCGCGGCGCGCGAAGAAGCCCTGCAGCGAGGCCGCGTGGTTCCAGAACAGCTCCTCGCCGATGGCGCGGGCCTCGAGCGCGGCACGGATGCGCGCGTCGTTGGTGCGCGCGCAGAAGTGCAGGTGCTCGGTGAAGCGGCGCGGGTCGATCTCGATGTCGAGGTAGCTCGCGCCGCCGCGGTCGATCGCGTGCTGCAGCGCGGGCGTCAGGCCCCAGCCGATCATCAGGCAGCCGGGGCCGAAGGCGGGCCAGCCCTCGAGCTCCCGCAGCGGCGCGAGGTCGGCGATGCAGGCGCGGGCCCAGCCCGCCGGCGTGGCCGGCAGGCCCAGGAGCGCCATCGCGCGCGCCACGTC
Source organism: Variovorax endophyticus (assembly GCF_025376855.1). Classification (NCBI taxonomy): domain Bacteria; kingdom Pseudomonadati; phylum Pseudomonadota; class Betaproteobacteria; order Burkholderiales; family Comamonadaceae; genus Variovorax; species Variovorax endophyticus. Next base: position 64,519 of record NZ_JAHUTH010000031.1, on the reverse strand, counting down.
GATCGCGCCGCCGTGCGAGCGTGGCGCGATCTCGCGCATCGGCAGGCCGAGCCGCCCGAGCGCCGAGCCGAAGAAGCCCTTGAGGAAACGGCGGTTGGCGGGGAAGTGGTTGAGCCCGTTGGCGGGCGAGCGGAAGAGATCGTCCGCGAAGATGACCTGGTGGAACCGGCGTGCTGGCATGGCGTGGGACGGTCGGTGCCGGAGGCCCTGCGGGCCGCCTCGCCGGCCGGTGGCTGAGGTGGAGGCGCCAATCTAGGACCGCACTCTTAGCGGGCGGTGAGCCGCGCGTCCCGCGCGCGCAAAGTTCATGCAAAGGCCGCGTAAAGCGCGCGCCGTGCGTGAACGGCACGCAAAGTACGCGGGCGGTTCAGTCGAGCGTCAGGTTGAGCTCGCGGATCAGGCCGTCCCAGCGCTCGGATTCCTGATGCAACAGCGTGGCGAATTGCGCCGGCGTGCCGCCCACCGGCTCGATGCCGTAGGCCGCGAGCCGGCGATGCACCGCGGGGTTGTGGATCGCGCTCGCGATCGCCTGCTGCAGCCGCGCCACCAGCTCGGCCGGCGTGCGCGCCGAGGCCACCACGCCGACCAGCGCCGCGGCCTCGACGCCCGCGATGCCGAGCTCGGCGAAGGTCGGCACCCCGGGCAGCTGCGGCAGGCGCACGCTGTCGGCGACCGCGAGCGCGCGCACGCGGCCGCTGCGGATGAAGCCCAGCGCCGCGGCGAGGTCGCACATCATGGTCTGCAGCTGGCCGCCGGCGAGATCGGCCACCGCGTTCGCGGCGCCGCGGTAGGGCACGTGCTGCATGCGCAGGCCGGCCTGCCGCTCGAGCAGCTCCATCGCGAGATGGTGCGGACTGCCGGTGCCGGCCGAGGCGAAGCTGAGCTTGCCGGGGTAGGCGCGCGCGTCCTCGAGGAAGGCGCGCGCGTCGCGCACGCCGCTCGCGGGGCCGACCAGCAGCACCATCGGGAAGCGGCCGAGCAGCGTGACCGGCGCGAAGTCGCGCTGCGGGTTGTAGCCGAGGTTGCGGTAGAGCAGCGGGTTGAAGACCAGCGTGCCGTTGTCGGCCGACAGCACGGTGTAGCCGTCGGCCGGCGCGCGCAGGATCTCGGCGGCGCCGAGCGCGGTGTTGCCGCCGGTGCGGTTCTCGACCACCACCGGCTGGCCGGTGTCGATCGCGAGCTGGTGGCCGACGATGCGCGTGAGGAAGTCGGAGCCGCCGCCCGCGGGGTAGGGCACGATCCAGCGGATCGGCCGCTCGGGGAATTCGCGCTGGGCCCGCGCGGTGGCGGGCACGCCGGCCAGCAGCCAGGCGGGCGCGAGGCCGATCGCGAGGGCCGCGCGGCGGCGGCATGGGTCGATCGCCGTCGATTCCGCGGACCGCGCCGATGCCGTGCGTGCCGCGTTCGATGCCATCGCTTCAGGGCGCGATCGGGTTGGCCGGGGAACCGAGCGCCGGGACGATCTCGCGCGCCGGGCCGGCGCCCGAGGCCGCGGGCGCGGACGCCACGGCCTCGGGCGGCCTGTGGACGATGCGCACCGGCGGCGCCGCCGCGGAGGATGCGCCGCCGGTGCCGCGGCGAACGACCACGCCGTTGCCACGGCCGCGCACGGCCGGCGCCGAGGCGGCGGCAGGCAGGGCCGTCGACGCGGTGGCGGTCGAGGGCAAGGGCAGCGGCTCGGCCGCGGGCTGCGAGCCATCGCCCGGCGGCAGCGTCTTCGTCACGCCCATGCCGAGCCCGGCGCCACCGACGCCCGCGCTCATGCTGGTCACGGGCGCGGTGGGCAGGGCATTGGCCTGGCCCGCGTTGGGATCGTGCAGCACCACGCTCTGGCCCACGCCGACACCGGCGGGGCCGATGCCCGCGCCCATGCCGACCGAGCCCGCGACCACGCCGCTGTTGTGCACCGCGACGCCCGCGCCGAGCGGGCCGAAGCCGGTGTTGAGGCCGACCGAGAAGTTGCCGTCCTTGGTGGCGCCCAGGCCGATCGCAAGGCCGGGCGCGATCGGAATGCCGATGCGGTAGTGGGAGCAGCCGCTCACCAGCAGCGCGAGCAGCACGCCGGCCGGAAGGCCGGCGGCCGCGATGCGGGTGCGCGGCCGCGTGCTCACACCAGGAGCGCGTTCACGCGCCGCACGTAGGCCGCGGGATCGGCCGGCAGGCCGCCCTCGGCGAGCAGCGCCTGGTCGAACAGGATGTTCGCGAGGTCGTCGAAGTGGGCCGAGCCCTCGAGCTTCCTAACCAGCGCGTGCTCGGCATTGACCTCGAGCACCGGCTTGAGCTCGGGCGCGGGCTGGCCGGCCTGCTTGAGCATGCGCGCGAGCTGCGTGCTCATGCCGCCGTCCTGCACCACGAGGCAGGCCGGCGAGTCGACCAGGCGCGTGGTGACGCGCACGTCCTCGGCCTTGTCCTTGAGCGCTTCCTTGAGCTTCTCGAGCAGCGGCTTGAACGACTCGGCGGCCTCCTCGGCGGCCTTCTTCTCGTCCTCGTCCTGCAGCTTGCCGAGGTCGACCGCGCCCTTGGCCACGCTCTGCAGCGGCGTGCCGTCGAACTCGTTGAGGTAGTTGAGCGCCCACTCGTCGACGCGGTCCGTCATCAGCAGCACCTCGATGCCCTTCTTCTTGAAGACCTCGAGCTGCGGGCTGTTCTTGGCGGCGGCCAGCGTGTCGGCCGTGATGTAGTAGATCGCGTCCTGGCCGTCCTTCATGCGCGCCTTGTAGTCGGCGAAGCTCACGCTCACGGCATCGGTGGTGGTCGAGGCGTAGCGCAGCAGCTTGGCGATGCGCTCGCGGTTGCCGAAGTCCTCGCCCAGGCCTTCCTTGAGCACGGCGCCGAACTCGGCGTAGAACCTGGCGTACTTGCCTGCGTCGTCGGCCGCCGCGGCGGCGGTCTCGGCCGCGGTGGGTGCGTTCTTGTCGACCACGTCCGTCACGGCCTCGGTCGGCTCGGGCGTGGGCACCGATTCGCCCGAGCCCACGTCGATGCGGCCCTCGCCGCTCTCGGGTCCGGTCTTCTGCTTCCTGGCCAGGTCCTCGAGCATGCCGAGCACGCGCTTGGTGCTGCCTTCGCGGATCGCCTTCACGTCGCGGCTTTCCTGCAGCAGCTCGCGGCTCACGTTGAGCGGCAGGTCGGCCGAGTCGATCACGCCCTTGACGAAGCGCAGGTAGCTGGGCATCAGCGCCTCGGCGTCGTCCATGATGAAGACGCGCTTCACGTAGAGCTTCACGCCCGCGCTCTTCTCGCGGTTCCAGAGGTCGAACGGCGCCTTGGCGGGGATGTAGAGCAGCTGCGTGTACTCGGTGCTGCCCTCGACGCGGTTGTGGCTCCAGGCCAGCGGCGCCTCGAAGTCGTGGCTGATGCTCTTGTAGAACTCTTCGTACTGCTCGGTCGTGACGTCCTTCTTGGGACGGCTCCACAGCGCGTTGGCCTTGTTGACCGTTTCCCATTCGCCGGTCTTCACCATGTCGCCGGGCTGGTCGTTCTCGCCTTCCTTCCACTCCTCCTTCTCCATGAGGATCGGCAGCGAGATGTGGTCGGAGTACTTGCCGACGATCTGCTTGAGCTTCCAGGCGTTGAGGTATTCGTCGGCATCCTCGCGCAGGTGCAGCGTGATGCTGGTGCCGCGCTCGGCACGCACGATGTCGGCCACCTCGAAGTCGCCGGCGCCGCCGCTGGCCCAGCGCACGCCCTGCTCGGCGGGCAGGCCCGCGCGGCGCGACTCGACGGTGATGCGGTCGGCCACGATGAAGCCCGAGTAGAAGCCCACGCCGAACTGGCCGATGAGCTGCGCGTCGGCCTTCTGGTCGCCGCTGAGCTTGCTCACGAAGTCCTTGGTGCCGCTCTTGGCGATGGTGCCGAGGTTGTCGATCGCCTCCTGGCGCGACAGGCCGATGCCCTTGTCGGCGATGGTGATGGTGCGCGCGGCCTTGTCGAAGCTGATGCGCACGTCGAGCTCGGACTGGCCTTCGTAGAGCTCGGGATGGTCGATGGCCTCGAAGCGCAGCTTGTCGCAGGCGTCCGATGCATTCGAGATCAGCTCGCGCAGGAAGATTTCCTTGTTCGAGTACAGCGCATGCGTGACGAGGTGCAGCAGTTGCGCGACTTCGGCCTGGAACGGGAGTTTGGTGTTGGAGGAGTCAGCCATGGGTGAGATAAGGATCGAAGCCCAAAAATTCTAAGTCGGCCCGTCCGCGGAGGACGGCCGGCTCGCCAACTTTTGCAAATGGGGACAGCCTCGTGCAAAAACAACACCCTGCCGGCGGCAGGGAGAAGAAGCCCGCGGGCCCGCGCTTCAGCGCGGCAGCGCCTCGACCTCGCGCGTCCAGCGGTCGATCAGCCGCTTGCGCTCGGCCGCCTGGCCGTACTTCTGGAAGTCGTATTTGATGAGCTTCACGCCGTCCATCGAGGGAATGCGCGGATCGGGCTTGAAGGTCTTGTTGGCCGGCGACTGCAGGCTGCCGGCCTTGGCGCCGATGGACTGGCCCGCGGGACTCATGAGCCAGTCGTAGTAGCGCTTCGCGTTCTCCTTGTTGCGCGCGCCCTTCACCAGCGCGATGCCGCCGATCTCGTAGCCCGTGCCCTCGCAGGGCGCGGCGGTCTTGACCGGAAAGCCGTCGTGGCGCCAGCGCTCGAAGCCGAAGATGAAGCTCACGCCGACCGCGACCTCGCCCTTGGCGACGTTGGGCGCCTGGGCCTGGCCGCTGCGCGTGTAGCTGGTGACGTTGCGATGCAGCTTCTTCAGGTAGTCGAAGGCGGCCTCCTCGCCCATCTGCTGCACCAGGCCCGCGATGATGGTGTAGGCCGTGCCGCTGGTGGCCGGGTGCGAGATCTCGATCTCGCCCTTGTAGCCTGGCTTCACGAGGTCGGCCCAGCAGTGCGGCTCGGGCAGCTTCTTTTTCTTCAGCAGCTCGGTGTTGAAGCCGAAGCCCATCGCGCTGGTGTAGAAGCCGCCGACCATGTTCTGCGACAGCGCGTACTGGCGCACGGCCCAGTCGTGCAGGTCGTTGATGTAGGCCGGGCGGTAGGGCTCGAGCAGGCCCTGCTCGGCCGCCTGCAGGAAGGGGTCTCCGGTGCCGCCCCACCAGAGGTCGGTCTTGGGATTGGCGGCCTCGGCGCGCAGCTGGGCGCCGATCTCGCCGGTGCCCTTGTGGGCTTGCAGCACCTTGATGCCGGTCTCGCGCGTGAAGGCGGCGGCCGCGGCCTCGCACCAGCCGGCGTCGGTGCTGCACAGCGCGCTGACCGTGCCCTGCGCTGCCGCATGCGGCGCGAAGGCGAGCAGGGTGGCGGCCGCGCCGAGCGCGGCGAATGTGCGGGTGAAGGCGAGCAAGTGCATCGTGGGTCTCCTCGGGGTCAGGATAGCGCCGGCGCGCGCGGGCGCCGACAGGGTTCAGTCGGTTGCCAGCAGCGGCGGAAGATGCTCGGCCAGCCAGTCGATCACCACGCGCGTCTTCAGCGGCAGGTAGCGGCTGCGCGCGCGGATCACGTGCAGCGCGAAGCCGAAGGGCCGCGGCTCCTCGAACACGCGCACCAGCGTGCCGGCCGCCAGCGCCTCGGCCGCGAGCCAGGCCGGCAGCCGCGCGAGCCCCATGCCGCCGATGGCCGCCTCGAGCAGCACCTCGGCGCTGTCGCAGCGCAGCCGCGAGGGCAGCAGGATCTCGGCGAGGCGATCGCCGGTGTGGAAGCGCCAGGCCGAGGCCTCGCCGTCGCGCGCGTAGAGCACCGCCTCGTGCGGCGGCTTCAGGTCCTCGATGCCTTCGGGATGCCCGCGCTCGGCCAGGTAGGACGGCGCGGCGCACAGCACCATCCACTGCGTGCCCACGGGCCGCGCGATCAGCGCCGCGCTGTCGCCGAGATCGCCGCTGCGGATCGCGAGATCGAGCCCCTCCTCCGCGAGGTCGACGCGCCGATCGCTGAACGCGAGTTCGAGCGAGAGCTGCGGATGACGGCGCGCCAGTGCCAGCAGCAGCGGCCCGACCTTGAGCCGCCCGAGCATGGCCGGCATGCTGAGCCGCACCACGCCCGAGGCCGTGCTGCGCGCCGCATCGGCGAGGGCCTCGGCGGCCTCGAGCTCGGCCAGCGCGTTGCGGCAGCGCTCGTAGTAGCCATGGCCTTCCTCGGTGAGGCTCTGGCTGCGCGTGGTGCGCAGGAACAGCCGCGTGTGCAACCGCGCCTCGAGCCGCGCGATGCTCTTGGCGACCGCCGAGCGCGTGACGTGCAGGCGCTGCGCGGCGAGCGCGAAGCTGCCGGCCTCGACGGCGGCGACGAATTCCTCGATGCCTTGCAGGCGCTGACTCATTGGCGAATTTCAGGCAACAAATTTAGGAAAATTATCCACCACCGATGCCTATCGAGCGTCAATAGCATGAAGCCTTCTTCTTTTCACGGAGGCCCCTCATGCCCGAAACCACCCTGCGCCGCTGGCAGCTCCCCGCCTACGGCCGCGCCCATCTCGAACAGGTGCAGGCAGCGCTGTCCGCGCCGGGCCCCGGCCAGATCCTGGTGCGCGTCGGCGCGGTCGCGCTCAACTACCGCGACCTGCTGATGACCGAGGACGGCATGGGCATGCCGCTCGCGCTGCCGTTCACGCCGGGCTCGGACATGGCGGGCACGGTCGAGGCGGTCGGCGACGGCGTGCGCCGCTTCGCGCCCGGCGACCGCGTGATCAACACCTTCTGGAACGGCTGGATCGACCACCACTGGCCCGCCCATGCCGTGCCCGCGGGCGGCCCCGGGCCGGGCATGCTGGCCTCGCACGTGCTCATCGACGCCGAGGCCGCGGTGGCCGCGCCCGCCACGCTCTCGCTGGCCGAGGCCAGCACCCTGCCCTGCGCCGGGCTCACGGCCTGGTTCGCGCTGGCCGAGCTCGGCGCGCTGCGCGCGGGCCAGACGGTGCTGATCCACGGCACCGGCGGCGTGGCGCTGTTCGGGCTGCAGATCGCGCGGCTGCATGGGGCGCGGGCCATCGTGGTCTCGGGCAGTGCCGGCAAGCACGAGGCCGCGCGCGCCCTCGGCGCCAGCCATGTGCTGGCGCGCGACAGCGACTGGCCCGCCGAGGTGCGGCGCCTGACCGGCGGGCGCGGCGCCGAGCACGTGCTCGAGCTCGCGAGCGGCCCCAACCTCGACCGCTCGCTGCAGGCCGCCGCCCAGGGCGCGCGGGTGTCGGTCATCGGCATGCTCGAGGGCACCACGCTCGACGCCTCCTTCTACGGCCTGGTGCTCGGCCGCGTCACGGTGCAGGGCATCGGTGTGGGCCACCGGCGCGCGCTCGAGGACCTCGTGCGCGCCGTCGACGCCAACGGCCTGCGCCCGGCGATCGCCGCCCGCTACGGCTTCGACGCGCTGCCGCAGGCGCTCGACCACCTCGCGCGCGGCGCCTTCGGCAAGATCGTCGTGACCCTCTGAGCCCGCGCCGACCGCCGCGCGGCACGGAAAAGCGCGGCGTTTTCGTGAAGAGTTGCCCGGCTTTCCCGGCCCCGTGCGGGCGCCCGAACGTTTCCCCTTCGTTTCCCGTTTCAGAATCCGCGCGCGCCGGGCCTTCCCGGCGTTTTCGTTGACATCGAGAACATCAGAGAGAGGACATCGAACATGGAACGCAGGGACTTCAGTGCACCGCAGAAATGGGCCGCCGAATTCATCGGCACCTTCTGGCTCACCTTCGGCGGCTGCGGCAGCGCGGTGCTCGCCGCGGGCTTCCCGGAACTGGGCATCGGCTTCGCGGGCGTCGCGCTGGCCTTCGGCCTCACCGTGCTGACCGGCGCCTATGCGCTCGGCCCGATCTCGGGCGGCCACTTCAACCCCGCGGTCTCGATCGGCCTCGCCGCGGCCGGGCGCTTCAATCCGGCGCAGCTCGCGGCCTACATCGTGGCGCAGCTGCTGGGCGCGATCGCCGCCGGCGGCCTGCTCTACCTGGTCGCCAGCGGCAAGGCCGGCGCGCAGCTCGGCGGCTTCGCCACCAACGGCTATGGCGAGCATTCGCCGGGCGGCTACAACCTGGTGTCGGCGCTGCTGATCGAGGTGGTGCTCACGGCCGTGTTCCTGGTCGTGATCCTCGGCGCCACCGGCCGCCGCGCGGCGCAGAACTTCGCGGGCCTGACCATCGGCCTGTGCCTCACGCTGATCCACCTGATCTCGATCCCCGTCACCAACACCTCGGTGAACCCGGCGCGCAGCACCGGCGTGGCGCTGTTCGGCCCGAGCTACGCGATCGAGCAGCTGTGGCTGTTCTGGGTGGCGCCGATCGCGGGTGCCGTGATCGGCGCGCTGATCTACCGCGGTCTGCGGCTGCGCGGCAACGGTGGCAGCGGAAGCGGCAGCGACAGCGCGCTCTGAACGACGCGCGGCGCGCAAACGACAAAAGGGGGGAGGCATCGCTGCCTCCCCCCTTTTTTCGTCGTGCCGACGCGCCGGTCGCTCAGCTGCCGGTGGCCGACTTCACCAGCGGCGCCGAGGTCGACTGGCCGATCGACTCGGTGCCGCTCGGATGCGAGGCCGCGTAGGCGCCGGCCTGGATGTCCGACACCGGCGTCACCGAATTCATCGCGGGCGCGCTGGTCGACTGGCCGATGGACTCGGTGCCGCTCGGGCGCGCGGCGGCCATGGCCGCGGCCTGGATCTCGGCGCTGGCGGGCGAATTCATCTGCAGCGGGTGGTAGTCCGAACCGTCCATCTTTTCCTGGGCCGATGCGGTGATCGCGCCCGTCGCCGCGAGCGCGGCGAAGGAGGCGACGGCGAGAAGCTTGAAGGAAGTGCGCATGCGTGTTCTCCTGGTCACAGTTGTCCCCGGCCTCGTGCCGGCGCCGATGGGCGCGCGGCAGGCCTGAACGCACTCTATGCAGGCCGACTGAGGGCAGCGTGAGTAAAGAGTTACGAGGGCCTTAGCGGGCGTTGAAGACTACTTCGCCGACGTTGGCCGAATTTCCTACTGCGCGCGCCGCACTGGGCACGAAGGCATTCATTCGCCGGCGGCACCGAGCTCGCCATAGGGAATGCGCCCCTCGCGCTCGGCCTGCGCCGCGAGCGCGCTGACGCTCTCGCGCGTGAGCCCCGGCTGCGCGCGCTCCATCGGCGGCGCGGTCTCCTGCGACAGCATCGGCGAGGCGGTCGCGGTCTGCGAGGCCTGGGCGGCATCGCGCGCGAAGTCGGCACGCGAGCGCTGCGACTGGAACTGCAACGCGTGCTCCGAACCGTCGGCCTCGTCGGCCTGCGCGGCCACCATCGGGGCCAGCGCCACCATCGCGCCCGCGATGAGGGCGAACCGGCGCGAAGAGAGGAATGCGATCTGCATGGCGAACTCCTTGAATGCGGGCTCGCGACGGCCGCGACATGCGGCCCCTCGGCCCTGGAGATCACTCTAGGCCTGGAGTCTCAGCGGGCACTGAGCAAAAACTTCGCGCCGCGTGAGGGCCTCGCTACGCCTTCGCCGCCGCCTCGGGCTCGGCCGGCAGGTGCACGCGCGCGCGCAGGCCGCGCCCGTGCTCGCGGTTGCTGAGCTCGATGCGCAGCCCGTTGCGCTCGGCCGCGGTGCGCGCGATCGCGAGCCCCAGCCCGCTGCCGCCGGCGGCCGCGCCCGGCACGCGGAAGAAGCGGTCGAACACGCGCGCCATCGCATCGGCCGGAATGCCGGGCCCGTTGTCGAGCACGTCCACCACGCCATGGCCATCGACCGCGTGCAGCTTCACGTCGACCACGCCGCCTTCGGGCGCATAGCGCAGCGCGTTGTCGATCAGGTTGTCGAACACGCTGCGCAGCTCGGCCGCGGGCGCGAACACCACGGGCGCGATGCTGCCCTCGAAGCCCACGTCGACCTGGCGCGCATCGGCCAGCACCATGAGCTGGCTCACGCTCTCGCGCAGCAGCACCTCGATGTCGACCGCCTCGCGCGCCATCGCACGGCGCGGCGCGTCCTGGCGCGAGAGGCTCAGCAGCTGCTCGATCAGGTGCTGCGCGCGCGTCACGCCGGCCTCGAGCTGCACGAAGCGCTCGGTGGCCTCGCCGGCCGGGATGTGGGCGCGCAGGTTCTCGATCTGCAGGCCGATCGCGGCCATCGGCGTGCGCAGCTCGTGCGCTGCGTCCTGCACGAAGCGGCGTTGCGTGGCGAAGGCGCTGCGCACGCGGCCCAGCAGATGGTTGAAGGAGGCCACCAGCGGCGCGATCTCGTCGGGCACGCGCGCCAGCGGCAGGTCGGTGGGACTGCGCTCGTCCTGCGAGGCCACGTCGCGCGCCACCGCGCGCAGCGAGCGCGAGGCGGCCGAGACGATCAGCCACAGCGCGAGCAGCGCCACCGGCAGCAGCAGCGTGATCGGCAGGCCCTCGAGCAGCGCGCGGCGCAGGGCACGCCGGCGCCGGTAGTCCTCGTTCTGCAGCACCTGCACGCGCCGCTGGTCGGCATGCGTGCCGGGCTCGGCGGTGAAGGCGCGCCAGTGGGCCCAGGCCTGCGGCCCGGTGCGCAGGTCGCCGAAGCCAGGGCGCGGCTGCAGCGGCATCGGCAGGTCGGGCCAGGAGCTGCTGAGCAGCCGGCTGCCGTCGGGGCTCCAGATCTGCACCACGAAGGCGCCGCGCTCGAGCACGGCGTCGCTGTTCACGAGGCGCGGCGTGCGCGACTGGTCGCCGCCCGCGTACGACTCGGCCACCAGCCGCATCTGGTCGTCGAGCGCGTTGTGCACTAGGTTGCCGTAGGCCAGGAACGAGAACCAGGCCGTGAGCACCGCCGCCGCGAGGTGCAGCGTGATGAGCCACAGCAGCAGCTGGGTGCGCAGCGAGCGCGGCCGGCGCCAGCCACCCTTGCCGGCGCTCACGCGGCGACGCGCCAGCCGAGCCCGCGCACGTTGCGGATCGACTCGGCGCCGAGCTTGCGGCGCATGCCGTGGATCAGCACGTCGATCGCGTTGCTCGTGACCTCCTCGCCCCAGCCGTAGATGCGGTTCTCGAGCTGCTCGCGCGAGAGGATCGCGCCCGGGCGTTCGAGCAGCGCATGCAGCAGCGCGAACTCGCGCGCGGTCAGCGCCTCGCGGTTGCCGTTGACCACCACCTCGCGCGTCGTGAGGTCGAGCTGCAGCGCGCCGCTGCCCACCAGCGAATGCGCGGCGCCGTCGCGGCGGCGCACGATGGCGCGCATGCGCGCGAGCAATTCGCGAAATTCGAAGGGCTTGAGCAGGTAGTCGTCGGCGCCAAGATCGAGGCTGTGGATGCGGTCGTCGAGGCCGTCGCGCGCCGTGAGCACCAGCACCGGCGTGGCATCGCCGCGCTCGCGCGCGCGGCGCAGGACCTCGGTGCCATCCTGGCGCGGCAAGCCCAGGTCGAGCAGCACGCAGGTGTAGCCGCCGTCGCCGAGCGCGCTCTGCGCGAGCTCGCCGTCGCGCACCCAGTCGGCCGACCAGCCCGCGCCCTCGAGCGCCTGTTTCAGGCTGCGCCCGATCATTTCATCGTCTTCCACCAGCAGAACGCGCATCGCAGCGACTCCTCAATTCACGCAGAAAGCGCCGCACCGCCTTGCGGCGCGGCCGTGCGCCAGGGGGCGTCGGGTCCGGGCCGCAAGGTAGCACGCGAACGGGATGATCGGTAGTGCCTGCGCCGTGGCGCAGACTAGGGGCGAATACTTAGACGGTGCTTAGGCGCCAGGCGCGCCGTGGGGTCAGGCGCCGCTCAGGCAGCGGGCCGCGCGACGCGCACCGCATGGCGTTCGCCGGGCGCGTCGGCGGCGAAGGCCAGAAGGCGCAGCGCCTCCTGCCCGGCGCCCTCGCGCCCGGCCTCGGGCCAGCGCGCGAAGGGTTCGAGCACGGCGGTGGCGGCGCCCTTCGCGCGCTCGATCTTCCAGGTGCCGGCGACGAAGCCGTCGATCAGCACCGTGCCGCGCACGATGCCGTTGATGGTGAACACGCGCGGGCGATGCGCCTCGTCGAGCACGCGGCCGCGGTCCTCGTGCGCGAGCAGCAGGCTGTCCCACTCGGCGAGCAGGCGCGGCGGCGCGGGCGTGGCTTCGTCGGGACGCGGCGCGCGCGGCAGGTCGAACAGCGTTTCGCCCTGCGGGCCCTCGAAGCGGCGCAACCGCGTACCAAGCCGCTCGGCCACGGCCTTCCAGCCCGTGAGGCCCGACCACGCGCCCGCATCGGCCAGGGTCGCGGGGCCGAAGGCGGCGAGGTAGCGCAGCAGCAGGTCGTCCCGCGTGGCAGCGCCCTCTTCTTCCTCCTTGCCGAGCCAGGCGCCGAGCCGCTGCAGCAGCGCGTTCTGGTGCGAATTCCAGCTGCCCGCGGGCGGCAGGTGCACCAGCGGCAGGTTGTTGCGGATCAGCCCGGCGAGCGAGGCCGGCTCGCTGCGGGGCCAGCGTTCGAGCAAGGCCTGGCCGAGCTCGGTGCTGGTGCGTGCGCGCTCGTCGAGCAGTGCGCGGCCCAGGGCCAGCGCCTCGGCGCGGTCGACGCCTTCGAGCGCGCGCTTGTGGTTGCCCAGCAGGCCGCGCTGGTGCGCCGCATCGAGCAACGGCCGCCAGGCCAGCGCATCGCGCGCGCTCACCAGGTGCAGGGTCGCGCGCATCATCGACAGCCGCACCACGCGGCGCCGGCGCAGCGCCTCGGTCAGGGCTTCGCGCGGAAAATCCTCCAGCCGGCTCCAGAGGCCGACGTAGGGCGGATTGGGTGCCTGCGCCTGCAGTCCCGCAAGGCGCTCGATGGCCCGCGCGACCGGCAGGCGCTGGCGCGCCAGCAGCATCTGCCGCGCCAGCGTGGCGCGGTTCAGCGCGCGCAGGCTCAGAACTTCTCGTGCGGTGCCAGGTAGCGCCATTGACCCAGCGGCAGGTTGCCGAGCATGACCTTGCCGATGCGCACGCGCTTGAGCCCCACCACCTTGAGGCCGACCAGCTCGCACATGCGGCGGATCTGGCGCTTCTTGCCTTCGGTCAGCACGAAGCGCAGCTGCTCGGGGTTCTGCCATTCGACGCGCGCGGGCTTGAGCGCCTGGCCGTCGAGGCTCAGGCCGTGGCGCAGCTTGGCGAGCATGGCGGGCGGGAACACGGCCTGCACGTTGGTCGTGACCGGGTCGTCGTCGTCCATGCGCACCAGCTGGCCCGTGGGCGCGGGCTGGCCCAGGCCGTGGTAGGCCACGCGCACCAGGTACTCCTTCTCCATCGTCGAGTCCTCGCCGATCAGCTGGCGCGCGACGCGGCCGTCCTGCGTCATCACCAGCAGGCCGATGGAATCGATGTCGAGTCGGCCGCAGGGCGCGAGGCCGCGCAGCTGCTGCGGGTTGAAGAAGAAGCGCGCGTTGTCCTCGGCCCAGCGGTTGGCGGGCGTGAACAGCGTGACCGCGGGCTCGTGGCCGTCCTCGGCCTGGCTGCTGACGTAGCCGATGGGCTTGTTGATCAGGATGGTGACCTGGTTGGCCTGCTGGCCCTTGGCCGCCTTGTCGATCTCGATGCGGTCGGCGGGCGTGACCTTGACGCCCATCTCGGCCGGCTTGCCGTTGACCTTGACCCAGCCGTTGGCGATCCATTCGTCGGCCTCGCGGCGCGAGCAGATCTTGAGTTCGGCCATGCGCTTGTTGAGCCGCATGGGGCCGTCGGCCGGGGCCTGCGCGGACTGCGGCGCGGGTGCGCGGCGAAAGGAGGACGGACCGTTGGAAGGAGGAGGCGCGGGCATGGCCGATTATCGCCAGCGCGCAGGGCGTAAGCCTTTTGTCCGGCTTGCGCCGCATGCGAGGCCGGTGCTATCGTGGCGGCAAGCGCGAGTTGATCGCGCCCTTTTTGGGGGATTCCCAAATGAGCACCGCACGCAAGTACCACTACGCCATCGTCATCGGGCGCTTCCAGCCCGTCCACTTCGGTCACCAGAGACTCATCGAGGAAGCCGCCCGCGCGGCCGATCGCGTGATCGTGGTGGTCGGCTCCGACCGCACGCCGCGCAGCGTCAAGAACCCCTTCACCTTCGACGAACGCGAACGCATGGTGCGCGCCTGTCTGCGCGGCGGCGACCAGATGCGCGTGAGCGTGGTCGGCGTCGGCGATTCGCCCTACAACGACCAGCTGTGGATCGCGTCGATCCAGTCGGCGGTCGAGCGGCTGATCCTGCAGGACGGCCTCGCGCCCGCGCAGGCCAGGGTCGCGCTGGTGGGGCACCTCAAGGACGCCTCCAGCTACTACCTCAAGCTGTTCCCGCACTGGGAGTTCGTGGGCCAGCACAACGTCGAGAGCCTCAACGCCACCGACGTGCGAAACCTCTACTTCGATCCCGAGAACCGCGGCCAGCTCGCGCGCGCCGATCTGCCCGAGGGCAGCGCGGCCTTTCTCGAACGCTTTACCTCGACGGCCGACTATGCCGAGCTCTGCGAGGAGCGCGCCTTCCTCGCCGACTACCGCGACAAGTACCGCTACGCGGGCAGCGACTTCCCGCCGATCTACACCACGGTCGACGCGGTGGTGGTCGAGGCCGGCCACATCCTGATGGTGCAGCGCAAGTTCCATCCGGGGCGCGGCACCTGGGCGCTGCCCGGCGGCTTCGTGGGCCAGCAGGAGCGGCTGCTCGATGCCGCGGTGCGCGAACTCAAGGAGGAAACCCGCCTCAAGGTGCCGGTGCCCGTGCTCCACGGCAGCATGAAGGGCAGCCACGTGTTCGACGCGCCCGAGCGCTCGCAGCGCGGCCGCACCATCACGCACGGCTTCTTCTTCGAGCTCGCGCACAACCAGTGGGCGGGCCTGTCGGACGTGCGCGCCGACGACGACGCGGCCGCGGTGCGCTGGGTGCCGATCGCCGAATTCCTCGGCATGCAGGAGCGGGTCTACGAAGACCACTTCTTCATCGCCAATCATTTCCTGGGTGGCCTGGGCAAGTCCTGAGAGAACCTGGCCCAAGCCTTGTCGGCAAGAACGGCCCCGGTTGACGGGTGCCACCGTGAAAGGAGCTTTCACATGAACCGCACGCTCTCTCCCTCCCTCGGCAGCAACCTGCTGCTGCGCACCGACTCCTACAAGGTGTCGCACTGGATGCAATACCCGCCGGGCACGCAGACGGTGTTCAGCTACATCGAGTCGCGCGGCGGGCTCTTCAGCCATTCGCTGTTCTTCGGACTGCAGGCCTATCTGCGCGAATATCTGCAGACACCGGTGACGCGCGACGACGTGGACGAGGCCGCCGCGCTGATGGCGGTGCACGGCGAGCCCTTCAACCGCGAAGGCTGGCTGCGGCTGATCGAGAAGCACGGCGGGCTGATGCCGGTGCGCATCCGCGCGGTGCCCGAGGGCAGCGTGCTGCCGGTGCACAACGTGCTCGCGACGATCGAGAACACGGACCCCGAGTTCTTCTGGGTCACGAGCTTCCTCGAGACCGAGTTGCTGCGCGCGATCTGGTATCCGACCACCGTGGCCACGGTCTCGGCCGCGGCCAAGACCACCCTGCTGCGCTACCTCGAGGCCACCTGCGACGATCCGCAGGGCCAGATCGCGTTCAAGCTGCACGACTTCGGCGCGCGCGGGGTCTCGAGCCTCGAGTCGGCCGCGCTCGGCGGCATGGCGCACCTCGTCAACTTCATGGGCACCGACACGCTGAGCGCGCTGATGGCCGCGCGCCGCTACTACGACTGCGACGTGGCGGGCTTCTCGATCCCCGCGGCCGAGCACAGCACCATCACGGGCTGGGGCCGCGAGCACGAGGCCGATGCCTACCGCAACATGGTGGCGCAGTTCGGCAAGCCGGGCTCGATCTTCGCGGTGGTGAGCGACAGCTACGACATCTTCAATGCCTGTGCTCGCCTGTGGGGCGATGCGCTGCGGGAGCAGGTGATCCGCTCGGGCGCGACGCTGGTGGTGCGCCCCGACTCGGGCGACCCGGCCGAGACGACGTTGAAGGTGGCGCAGATCCTGGCCGAGCGCTTCGGCACGACCACCAACGCCAAGGGCTTCCGGGTGCTGAACAACGTGCGCATCATCCAGGGCGACGGGGTGACGCTCGATTCATTGCGGCTGTGCCTGTCCAATTTCTTCCACAACGGCTTCTCGGCCGAGAACATCGCCTTCGGCATGGGCGGCGGGCTGCTGCAGCAGGTGAACCGCGACACCATGCAATGGGCGATGAAGTGCTCGGCGATGCAGGTCGACGGCGAATGGCGCGACGTCTACAAGGCACCCGTGGGCGACACGAGTAAGACCTCGAAGAAGGGGCGGCTGGTGCTGGCGGCTTCCGCCGATGGCGAAGTGCGTACGCAACGTGCCGAGCAAGTTCTGGAGCCTGGGCAGGTGGATCTGCTCGAGACCGTGTATGAAAACGGGCGGATCGTTCGGGAGTCTGGCTTCGAGGCTATACGGGGGCTGGCTGCTTCTGGGGTGGGGAGGTTGGTTACTTCTCGGGCGCCGCTCTGACTCTTTGTTGCGGCCGGGGGCGCGTGCACAGGGCATCGGGTACTTCCCTCCGCGAATGTCCCCCGCCTTCGGCTCCTCCTTTATTTCGCTGCGGGAAGCACCCACTGCCCTGTGCACGAGACGCGTTCTGGTTGTGCGGCCGGTTCTACCGCCGTGTCCAGGCTCACGTCGATGGTGTGCTCCCCGCAGCGAAATCAAGGAGGAGCCCGAAGGGCGGGGGACATTCGCGGAGGGGAGCACACCGTCGGCGTGAGCCCAGCCCGGCGCCCCGGCCCCCGATTCCGCACTGCCACAAGCCCTCGCCATAATCCGCGCAGACCGCCGAACACATGACCAAACTCCTGATCCTCAGCGTGAGCGCGGGCAACGGCCACGTGCGGGCCGCCCAGGCCCTCGCCGCCACCGCCCAATCCCTCAGCCCGCCCTGCCCGGCGGTCCACATCGACGCCATGGCCCACGTGCCCGCGGGCTTTCGCAAGGTCTACACCGACTGGTACATCCAGCTCGTGAACCGCGCGCCCGAGCTCTGGTCGTACCTGCACCAGCGCACCGACGTCACGCCGCACCACGCGCCCTCGCAGCGCATGCGCCGCGGCATCGAGCGGCTGAGCACCGTCGCGCTGGTGCGCGAGATTCGGCGCGAGAAGCCCGATGCGGTGATCTGCACCCACTTCCTGCCGGCCGAGCTGCTGATGCGCGAGCGCAACCGCGGGCGCATCGAGTATCCGGTGTGGCTGCAGGTTACCGACTACGACCTGCACAACATGTGGCTGGTGCCGGGCATGACCGGCTACCTCGCGGCCACCGAGGAGGTCGCGTTCCGGCTGCGCGCGCGCGGCATCCCTCCCGAGCGCATCCACGTCACCGGCATTCCCGTCATGCCCGCCTTCTCCGAACCCGATGCGCTGGAACGCGACGCCTGCGCCGCCGCGCTCGGCCTCGATCCCGCGCGGCCCGTGCTGCTGATGGTCTCGGGCGGCGCCGGCGTGGGCGATCTCTCGAGCATGGTCGAGCGCGTGCTCGCGCTCGGCGCCGGCGACGAACCCGGCGGCCGCTTCCAGGTGATCGCCGTGGCCGGCCGCAATGCCGAGATGCACGGCCGGCTGCAGGCCCTCGCGGCGCGCCATCCGGGCCGCGTGGTGGCCGTCGGTTTCACCAACGAGATGCACAAGCTCATGGCCGCGTCCGACCTCGTCGTCACCAAGCCCGGCGGCCTCACGGTCTCCGAATGCCTCGCGCTCGGCAAGCCCATGCTGCTGATCTCGCCGATCCCCGGCCAGGAGGAGCACAACGCCGGCTTCCTGATGGAGGAAGGCGCGGGCTGGCTCGCCTACGACGCCATCGGCCTCGAGTACAAGGTCGCGCGGCTGATGGCCGATCCGGCCAAGCTCGCCCATATGGCCCAGCGCAGCAAGGCGCTGGGCAAGCCACGGGCCGCGCGCGCGGTGCTCGATCGCGTGCTGGGGCCCTCGGCATGAGCTGGAGAAACGAAGACAAGCCCACCGTGGGCCGCACGCTGGTGTACCTGCTCTGGGTCGTCACCATGGCCTTCTTCTTCGCCAATGCCGAGATCCAGATCGAGGGCGGCGCCGGCTGGGCCACCTCGCTGCCGACCTGGCGCATCGAGAACAGCATCTGGCTCGACATCTTCTGGGGCGGCCGCGCGATGACCGGCTACCACGCCTGGGTCTTCACCTTCATGGCGCTGGTGTTCTTCTCGCCGCTGGCCTTCTCGGGCCGCTGGAAGCTGCGCGACTGGGGCCTCGCGCTCGCGGGCCTGATCGTGTTCTGGGTCTGCGAGGACTTCCTCTGGTTCCTCATCAACCCGGCCTTCGGCTGGGACAACTTCAACCCCACCAAGGCCTTCTGGCACAAGCACTGGATGTGGGGCGCGCCGGTCGATTACTGGGGTGGCCTCGCGGTCGCCGCGCTGATCCTGGTGCGCCGGCACTGGCCGCGCCGATGAGCCGCGCGAACATCGTGCGCCGCATGCGCGAGGCCCGCCGGGCGCAGCGCGAGGCGCAGGCCGCGCCCGTGGAGCGGCCCGGCCACTGGGCCGATCCGCTCGACGCGCTGGGCGTGGAGAACCTGCACCGCCTCACGCCCACGCTCTACCGCAGCGCCCAGCCGCGCGCGAAGGACGTGGCGGCGCTGCGCTCGCTCGGCATCCGCACCGTGGTCAGCCTGCGTTCCTTCAACGACGACCGGGAGGTGTTCGCGGGCAGCGGCATCCGGCTGGTGCGCGTGCCGATCAACACCTGGGACATCGACGACGCGAAGGTGCAGCGCGCGCTGCGCGCGATCCTCGCGGCCGAGCACGACGGGCCGGTGCTGATCCACTGCATGCACGGCGCCGACCGCACCGGCGTCGTCTCCGCCGTCTACCGCATGGCGCTGCAGGGCTGGAACAAGGAGGCCGCGCGCCAGGAGATGCTGCGCGGCGGCTACGGCTACCACACGCTGTGGCGCAACATCCCGCGCTACATCGAGCGCGTGAACCCCGAGAAGATGCGCCACGCGCTGGCCCAGGCACCGGCCGTGCCAGTGGTTCCAGGGCTGTCCTGAACGCGCCAGCAGGCTTCGCGGCCCGCTCCTATACTGGCCCGCGCCGGCCCCCGGCGGCCGGTCGCACCCACCTTCCGCACACGCTTCATCCGCTTCACAAGGGGCATCCGCCATGGCACTCCAACTGCGCTCGCTCGTCCGTTCGAACGGCGAGCTCGAACTCTCGCTGCACGACGAACCCATCCCCGAACCGCAGGCCCACGAGGTCGTGATCCGCGTCGAGGCTTCGCCGATGAACCCCTCGGACCTCGGCCTGCTGTTCGGTGCCGCCGACATGGCGACCGCCAAGGCCTCGGGCAGCGCCGAGCGCCCGGTCGTCACCGCCACCGTGCCCGAGCGCGCGCGCCCCGCGATGGCGGGCCGGCTCGACCAGTCGATGCCCGTGGGCAACGAGGGCGCGGGCACGGTCGTGAAGGCCGGTTCGTCGCCCGAGGCCCAGGCCCTGCTCGGCAAGACCGTGGCCGCGATCGGCGGCGCCATGTACTCGCAGTACCGCGCGGTGGCCGTCGCGCAATGCCTCGAGCTGCCCGAAGGCACCGCGCCGGCCGATGGCGCGTCGTGCTTCGTCAATCCGCTGACCTCGCTCGGCATGGTCGAGACCATGAAGCGCGAAGGCCACACCGCGCTGGTCCACACGGCAGCCGCCTCCAACCTCGGCCAGATGCTCAACAAGATCTGCCAGAAGGACGGCATCGCGCTCGTCAACATCGTGCGCAAGCCCGAGCAGGAAGCGCTGCTGCGCGGCCTCGGCGCCAAGTACGTCTGCAACGCCGCCTCGCCCACTTTCCTCGACGATCTCACGCAGGCCCTGGTCGAGACCGGCGCCACCCTGGCCTTCGACGCCACCGGCGGCGGCAAGCTCGCGGGCCAGATCCTCGGCTGCATGGAAGCGGCGCTCAACCGCACCGCCAAGGAATACAGCCGCTACGGCTCGACCACGCACAAGCAGGTCTACATCTACGGCGGCCTCGACCGCGGCCCGACCGAGTTCGTGCGCAACTTCGGCATGGCCTGGGGCATGGGCGGCTGGCTGCTGTTCCCGTTCCTGCAGAAGCTCGGCGCCGAAGGCACGCAGCGGCTGCGCGCACGCGTGGTGGCCGAGCTCAAGACCACCTTCGCGAGCCGCTACACGCGCGAGGTCTCGCTGACCGAGGCGCTGCAGCTCGATGCGATCGGCGTCTACGGCAAGCAGGCGACGGGCGAGAAGTTCCTGCTCAATCCCAACAAGGGCATCGCGGCCTGAGATAGACGAAAAAAAGGGCGACCCTCGCGGGTCGCCCTCTGGGGCCGTCAACGCTTCATGAGGCCGGCCATCTCGCCCGCGGGCACCACGGCGTAGTGGTCGAACTGCATCGCGTACTGCGCGCGGCCCGAGGACAGCGCGCGCAGGTTGCCGATGTAGCCGAACATCCGCGCCAGCGGCACATGGGCCTCGACCACGATCGCGTTGCCGCGCATCGCCTGGCCGCGCACCATGCCGCGCCGCCTGTGCAGGTCGCCGATGCAGTCGCCCACGTGCTCGGCGGGCGTGGTCACTTCCACGGCCATCACCGGCTCGAGCAACTGCCCCCCGGCCTGCGCCGCCGCTTCGCGGAAGGCCGCGGCGGCCGCGAACTCGAAGGCCATCGCCGACGAGTCGCGTTCATGGTGGCTGCCATCGAGCAGCGTGACCACGAAGTCCACGCAGGGATAGCCGGCCAGCACGCCCGACTGCGCGGCACGGCGGATGCCGGCCTCGATCGCGGGGATGAACTCGCGAGGGATCGCGCCGCCCACCACCCGGTTCTCGAACGCGATGCCTTCGCCGCGCCCGCGCGGGGCGATGCGCAGCTTCAGCTCCGCGAACTGGCCCTGGCCGCCGTTCTGTTTCCTGTGCACATGGTGCACCTCCGTTTCCTTCGATACCGTTTCACGGCAGGCGACCTGGGGCCGTCCCACCGACACTTCGACGCCGAAGCGCTCGCGCAGCTTCTCGATCGAGACCTCGAGCTGCAGCTCGCCCATGCCCGACACGATGGTCTGGCCCGACTCGGCGTCCTGCCGCAGCCGCAGGCTCGGGTCCTCGCGCAGCAGCACCTGCAACGCCTTCGCCAGCGCCTGCTGGTCGGCCTGCGCCTTCGGCTCGATCGCGACGTGGAGCACGGGCTCGGGCACGCCGATCTGTTCGAGCTGCACCGGATGCTGCCGGTCGCACAGCGTGTGGCCGGTCAACGTGTCCTTCAGCCCGACGATGCCGGCGATGTCGCCGGCCACCAGTTCGTCGCGTTCGATGCGGTCGCCCGCCTGCACCTCGTACAGCCGTGCCGCGCGCTCGATGCGGCCGGTGGTGGCGTCGAGCAGGCTGTCGCCGCGCCGCAAGCGGCCGCTGTAGACACGCACGAACACCATCGCGCCGTGGTCGTCGCTGGCCACCTTGAACGCCAGCGCCGCGAACGGCGCCCGCGGATCGCAGGGCAGCGCCACCTCGCCGGGCTTCGGCAGCCAGTCGACGATGGCGTCGAGCAGCGGTTCCACGCCGCGGTTGCGGAAGGCCGAGCCCGCGAGCACGGGCACGAAGGCACCGGCCAGCACGCCCTTGCGGATGCAGCCGCGCAGCACCTCGGCCGGCAGCTCCTCGCCGTTCAGGTAGGCCCCCATCGCGGCCTCGTCCTGCTCGACGGCGAGCTCCACCAGCCGCGCGCGTTGTTGCAACACGGTGGCCATCAGCTCGGCGGGCACCTCGGTCACGCGGTACGGCCGGCTCGCATCGTCGAGGTCCCAGACCAGCGCGCGCAGGCCCAGCAGGTCGACCACGCCGCGGAAGTCGCCTTCCGCGCCGATCGGCCACTGCACCGGCGCGGCCTTCACGCCCAGGCGTTCTTCCATCATCGCGACCACGCGCGGGAAGTCCGCGCCCAGGCGGTCGAGCTTGTTGACGAAGGCGATGCGCGGCACGCGATAGCGGTCCGCGAGGCGCCAGTTGGTCTCGGTCTGCGGCTCCACGCCGGCCACGCCGTCGAACACGACCACGGCCCCGTCGAGCACGCGCAGCGAGCGGTTCACCTCGATGTTGAAATCGATGTGGCCGGGCGTGTCGATCAGGTTGATCTGGGTCGCGTTCCACTGCAACGTGATGGCGGCGCTGCTGATGGTGATGCCACGCTTGCGCTCCTGCGCATCGAAGTCCATGCGCGCGGTGCCGCGGCTCACGTCGCCGATGCGATGGCTCTCGCCCGCGTAGAACAGGATGCGTTCGGTGGTGGTGGTCTTGCCGGCGTCGACGTGGGCAATGATGCCGATGTTGCGCAGGTTCCTGGGTGTGTGGGTCATGGCGAATCTTTCTTTCTCTGGCTCGAAGCACGGCTTCGAGAGCCTGGTGGGCATGTGCCAACCCCAGGCGGAAAGGATTCGCCTGAGGGCTAGCGACGAACGGTGTCGTGCAATCTGCTGATGCGGCGGCCGGAGCCCGGGCGCACGGAAGCCACGCTCCGGCGGAGGCGAATCGTGGCGATCAGCTTGTCGTAGGTACGCATGGCGATGAAGAAGTGAGAGGCGGAAAAGACAAAACCCCGGAGGACGGGCCTGCCGGGGTTTTCAGTACCGGAAGGCGCAACGCCTTCCGAACGCGATCGAAGGCGATGTCAGGTGGCGGTGAGGCCGGCTTCGATGGCTTGGGTGAATTTCATGGTGGGGCGGATTGTGGGCTTGCCTGCGGTCGATGGCAAGCCGCGCTTCGTTGGCGTTGGGTGGATGCCACGCGCATGAATGCGGGCAGCCGGACGCAGAGGACGCGAAGGTTTCGCGAAGGGCGCGAAAGAACAGCCATGAAAAATGGAAGCGCCGGTGCGGGCGTTGCTCCCCTTCTTAGCGATCGGCAAGACCCAAGGCCTTCGAAAGACGGCTCGCCACATCTTTCTGTCTTCCTTTCGCGCCCTTCGCGAAACCTTCGCGTCCTCTGCGTCCGGTTCCCGATCCCGATTTCAGAAATCTCAGACGACCAGCCGATACCCCACCGCGGTCTCCGTCAGCAGATGCCGCGGCTGCGCCGGATCGTCCTCGAGCTTCTGCCGCAGATGCCCCATGTAGATCCGCAGGTAGTGGCTCTGGTCCGTGTGCGACGGCCCCCAGACCTCGCGCAGCAGCTGGCGCTGCGTCAGCACGCGCCCCGCGTTCGCGGCCAGCACCGACAGCAGCCGGTACTCGGTCGGCGTGAGGTGCACCTCGGCACCCGCGCGGCGCACGATGCGCGCGGCGCGGTCGAGCTCGATCTCGCCGAAGCGGAACAGCGCCTCGGGCACCTCCTCGCTGCTGGCCGCGCGCGGGCGCCGCAGGTTGGCGCGCACGCGCGCGAGCAGCTCGCCGGTGCCGAAGGGCTTGGTCAGGTAGTCGTCGGCGCCGGCGTCGAGCGCGGCGATCTTGTCGGCCTCGTCGCTGCGCGCCGACAGCACGATGATCGGCACCGCCGACCAGCCGCGCACGTCGCGGATCAGCGAGACGCCGTCGCCGTCGGGCAGGCCCAGGTCGAGCACCAGCAGGTCGGGCTGGCGCGTGCCGGCCGCGGCGAGGCCGTCGCGCAGCGTGCCGGCCTCGTGCACCAGCCAGCCTTCGGCCTCGAGCGCGCCGCGCACGAAGCGGCGGATCTGCGGCTCGTCCTCGATCACGATGGCGGTGGGGGCAGGCATGGGGGTCAGAGCGGCGCTTCGGCCGGTTCGGGCGGCTCCCGGCGCGGGAGCGTGACCGTGAATTCTGCACCGCCGCCGCGCGCATTGGCGGCCACGATCTCGCCGCCATGGGCGCTCACCACCGCCTTGCAGATCGCCAGGCCCAGCCCCACGCCCGGCGTGGCCGACTCGACCTCGCCGCGCGTGAACTTGTCGAACAGCTTCTGCTCGTGGCCCAGCAGCGCCGCGGGCAGGCCCGGGCCGTGGTCGCGCACGCTCAGCACCAGCGTGCCGGGCTCGGCGCGCGCGCCCACCACGATCGGCGGCGCGCCGTACTTGGTGGCGTTCTCGAGCAGGTTCACCAGCACGCGCTCGATCAGCACCGCGTCGAACTCGACCAGCGGCAGCCCGGCATCGAGCGCGGTCTGGACCACGGTGGCGCCGAGCGCGGTGCGCGCCGCGCGGATGGCCGAGCCCACCACCTCCTCGACCGACTGCCAGTCGCGCCGCAGGTTGACCGCGCCGCCCGCGATGCCGCTCTCGAGCCGCGCCATGTCGAGCAGGTTGTTGACCAGCGCATGCAGCTCGTGCGCCTGCGCGACGATCGCGCGCGCCGCCTCTGCGTGTTCTTCCGCCGGCAGGGTCTGCAGCGATTCGGCCAGCGCGATCAGCGCGGTCAGCGGCGTGCGCACGTCGTGCGAGATCGCGCCCAGCAGCGCGTTGCGCAGCCGCTCCGATTCGATCTCGACCACCGCCTGCTGCGCCACCTCCACGTAGTGCACGCGCTCGAGCGCGATCGCGATCTGCCGCGCCAGCGTGTCGAGCTGCTGCGCCTGCTCGGGGATCAGCAGCCAGCGCGGCTGCGCCGGCTCGAGCGCGAGCACGCCGCGCACGCGCATCGGCGCCTGCAGCGGCACGTAGTGCCAGGGTTGCGCGGCCAGGGTGGCGGTGGCGAGGCCCGCGCTCTGGCCATGGCGGAAGGCCCAGTCGGCCACCTGCGCGTCGAAGCCCGGCGGCGGATCGGCCGGCGCCACCAGCTGGTCGGCGGCATCGGTCACCAGCACCAGCGCATGGCCGCCGAAGTGGCCCTGCACCGCGGCCGCGCCGAGCGCGACCACCTGCGTGCTCTCGAGCGCGGCCGAGAGCTCGCGCGTGAGCTCGAACAGCGAGCGCGCGCGGCGCTCGCGGCTGGTCGACACGCCGGCCGCGAAGCGCAGCCCGGCCGTGAGCTGGCCCACCAGCAGGCCCACGCCCAGCATGATCGCGAAGGTCAGCACGTACTGCACGTCGCTGACCGCGAACGACAGCCGCGGCGGCACGAAGAAATAGTCGAAGGCCGCGACGTTGAGCAGCGCCGCCAGCGCCGAGGGCCCGCGCCCGAAGCGCATCGCCACGCCCACCACGCCGAGCAGGAACAGCATCACGATGTTCGACAGCTCGAGCACGCCGGTCAGCGGCGTGCACAGCAGCGTGAGCGCCACGCTGGTGGCCGCGGCCCAGGCATAGCCGGGCCAGTGGATCGGCGCCTGCTCGTGGTCGTCGCTGTCGATGCGCGCCCCCGCCACGCCCAGCGGCGAGCGCGACAGCCGGCGCGCGCTGTCGGCGCGGCCCACCTCGAGGATGTCGAGCGCGGGTGCCAGTTGCGCGAGCGCGCGCGCCAGCGGCACCCGCGCCGCCATCCACGGGCGACGCCAGCCGGTCGCGGGCTCGGCGCGCCCGAGCACCAGCGTCGCGCAGTTGAGCCGTCGCGCCTGCTCGGCGAGCTGCGCGGCCACGTCGTCGCCGGTCAGCACCGCGGTGGCCGCACCCAGTTCCTCGGCCAGCTTCAGCACCGCGAGGATGCGGTCGCGCTCGGCCGCGGCCAGCCGCTGCAGCCGCGGCGTCTCGACATACACGGCATGCCAGCGCACGTTGAGCTGGCCCGCGAGCCGCGCCGCGGTGCGCACCGTCTGCGCCGCGCCCTCGTGCGGGCCGACGCACGCGAGGATCGCGCCCGAGGTGTGCCAGGCCTGCAGGCCGGTGCCCGGGCCCGACTGCTCGACGCGCCAGCCGCGCACGTCGTCCTCCACGTGCTCGGCGGTGCGGCGCAACGCGATCTCGCGCAGCGCGATCAGGTTGCCCTTGCGGAAGAAGTTCTGCGCCGCGCGCTCGGCCTGCTGCGGCAGGTAGACCTTGCCGGCCGCGAGCCGCGCCGTGAGCTCGTCGGGCGTGACGTCGACCAGCACCACCTCGTCGGCCTCGTCGAGCACCGAGTCGGGCACCGTCTCGTGCACCCGCACGCCGGTGATGGCGCCGACCGTGCCGTTGAGGCTCTCGAGGTGCTGCACGTTGAGCGCCGACCAGACCTCGATGCCCGCGGCCAGCAGCTCCTGCACGTCCTGCCAGCGCTTGGCATGGCGCGAGCCGGGCGCGTTGGTGTGGGCCAGCTCGTCGACCAGCAGCACCGCGGGCCGGCGCGCCAGCGCGGCATCGAGGTCGAACTCGGCCAGCGTGCGGCCGCGGTAGGCGATCTCGCGCAGCGGCAGGGCATCGAGCCCCGCCAGCAGGGCCGCGGTCTCGCCGCGGCCATGGGTCTCGACCACGCCGATCAGCACGTCGCGCCCGGCCTTGCGCTCGCGCTGCGCGGCGCTCAGCATGGCCCAGGTCTTGCCCACGCCGGCGCTGGCGCCGAAGTAGATGCGCAGCTTGCCGCGCCGCGCGCGCGCCTCGTCGCTGCGCAGCTGGGCGATCAGCGCGTCGGGGTCGGGGCGGGACAGCTCGCTCATCGGGAGCGCAGGTTAGCGCATCGCCCCGCGCACCGACGCTTCGGTGCGCGCCGAAGCATGGCGACGCCGGCTTCGCACAATGGGCCGTCTGGTTCCAAGAAGGCTGTTCCCCCATGAACGACAGACATCCCGACCGCCCGGCCGCGCCGCGCCGCGGCCTCGCCCTGCTCACGCTGTGCCTCGCGGTCCTGGTGGCGCAGGTCGACATGGCCGTGGTCAACCTCGGCACCCGGCCGATCGGCGAGCACTTCCGCGCCGGCGTGACCGCCCTGCAATGGGTGGTCGACGGCTACAACCTCGCCTACGCGGTGCTGCTGCTCACCGGCGGCCTGCTGGCCGACCTGTACGGACGGCGCCGGATCTTCATGCTCGGCGCGGCCGTCTTCACGGGTGCCACCGTGCTGTGCGCCGCGGCCACTTCGGTCTGGATGCTGGTCGCGGGCCGCGCGCTGGCCGGCCTGGGCGCCGCGCTGCTGATGCCGGCCTCGCTCGCGATCGTGCGCGTGGTGTGGCAGGACGCGCGCGAGCGCGGCCGCGTGCTCGGCATCTGGGCCGCCTGCAACGGCCTGGCGATGGCCATCGGCGCGCCGCTGGGCGGCGTGCTGATCCACCGCTTCGGCTGGCGCGGCATCTTCCTCGCGGTGCTGCCGTTCAGCCTCGCCGCGCTGCTGCTGGCACGGCCCTCGATCCCCGAGTCGTCCGATCCGCGCGGGCGCAGCCTCGACGCGGGGGCGCAGGTCGGCGGTGGCCTCGCGCTCGGCGCGCTCGCCTTCGCGGCGATCGAGTCGCACGAGGCGCCGCGGGTCGCGATCGCGGCGCTGGCGGTCGCGCTGGCGGCGTTCGTGCTGTTCGTGCGCATCGAAGGCCGGCGCGGCGCGACCGCGCTGGTGCCGCTCGACCTGTTCGGCCTGCCCGCCTTCCGCGCCGCGATGATCGCCACCGCCGGCATGACCTTCGGCATGTACGGCCTGCTGTTCCTGCTGCCGCTGCACTGGCAGCAGGCGGGCCTGCTCGACGCCACGCGGGCCGGCCTCGCGCTGATCCCGATGGCGTTGCTGTTCGTCGCGCTGTCGCCGTTCAGCGGCCGCATCGTGGCGCGGCTCGGTGCGCGCGCGGTCAGCTGCGCGGGCGTGGCGGTCATCGCCGGCGGGCTGCTGCTGGTGGGGCTGGGCGCGGGCCACGCGTCCATCGCCTGGGCCGAGGCCGGACTGGCGCTCGCGGGCCTCGGCATGGGACTGGCCACCGGGCCGCTGATGGCCGAGGCCGTGGGCGCGGTCGATGCCGCGCGCTCGGGCACCGCGGGCTCGCTGATCAATGTCGCGCGCATCGCGGGCGCGACGATCGGCGTCGCCGCGCTGGGTGCGTTCTATGCCATGGCGGGCGGCGGCGCCGCGGGCCTGCGCTGCGCGATGCTCGCGGGCGCGGCGGTGCAGGCCGGCTGCGCCGCCAGCGCGTGGCGCACCGCGCGGCCGCGCTGAACCGGCAGCGGACATCGGTCGCGCAAGCGGCCGCATCAACGGGAAGCTCCGTTCTTGCGCCGGGCACGATGCTCGTGGCGCCGCGCCGTGCGCGACAGCACCAGCCAGGCGAAGCCCAGCGGCACGAACAGCGCCGCCAGCGCGAGCAGCGCATGGAGCCAGTCAGTGGCCATGGCGCAGTCCGCAGCGCGCGAGATGTTCGCGCCAGCTCACCAGCCGGCCGATCTCGCCCGAGGGCACGCATTCGATCAACCGGTGCAGCACCTCGGCGTAGCTGCGCATCGGCAGGCGGATCATCAGCCGCACGCAGGGCGCGTCGCTCTCCTGCGAGCTGCAGCCGTGCAGCAGCGGCTCGCAGCGCACCACGCCGGCATCGGCGCAGCCCGCGAGGCTGCGGCGCACGCGCAGCGCGTCGGCGCAACTCACGGTGACGTCGAGCACATGGAAGCTGTCGGCGGCCGTCCTGCGGGCGGCCGCGATCGCGGCACCGGCCGCGGCGGGACTTCGGAAATACACGGGATGTTCGCGATAAGCGGCGTAGGCCATACAGGTCTCCTTTGCCTGGGTCCGGGGTTCAGCGCTTGTCGAGCGCGAGGTTCAGCGCCAGCACGTTCACGCGCGGCTCGCCGAGCAGCCCCCACAGCGGCTGCTGGGTCTGGCGATCGATCAGCGCGTTGACTTCCCCCAGCGGCAGGCCGCGCTCGCGCGCGACGCGCGGTGCCTGGTAGCGCGCCGCAGCCGGGCTGATGTCGGGGTCGAGGCCGCTGCCCGAGGCCGTCACCAGGTCGACCGGCACCGGCGCGGTGTTGCCCGGGTCGGCCGCGCGCAGCGCTTCCACGCGCGCCTTCACGGCGTCGGTCAGGGCCGGGTTCAGCGGGCCCTGGTTCGCGCCCCCCGAGGCGCTGGCGTTGTAGGGCTGCGGCGCGGTGGCCGAGGGGCGGCCCCAGAAGTGCCTGGGGTCGCTGAAGTTCTGGCCGATCAGCTTCGAGCCGACGGTGGTGCCGTCGAGCACGATCAGGCTGCCGGCCGCCTGCGCGGGGAAGGCTGCCTTGGCGGCGCCGGTGACGGCCATCGGATAGATCAGGCCGGTGAGCGCGCTCAGCAGCGCGAAGACGACGATGGCGGGGCGGACGATGCCGCCGGTGGTGTTGCTCATGATGGGGACTCCTCAGACCAGGTGGACTGCCACCAGCAGCCAGTCGATCAGCTTGATGCCGATGAAGGGAACGAGCAGGCCGCCCAGGCCGTAGATGGCGAGGTTGCGGCGCAGCAGCGCGGCGGCGCCCACCGGCCGGTAACGCACGCCCTTGAGCGCCAACGGGATCAGGAACACGATCACCAGCGCGTTGAAGATCACCGCCGACAGGATGGCCGACGACGGGCTCGCGAGGCGCATCACGTTGAGCGCCGCGAGCTGCGGATAGGTCGAGACGAAGATCGCGGGAATGATCGCGAAGTACTTCGCCACGTCGTTGGCGATCGAGAAGGTGGTCAGCGAGCCGCGCGTCATCAGGAGCGCCTTGCCGGTCTCCACCACCTCGAGCAGCTTGGTCGGGTTCGAGTCCAGGTCGACCATGTTGCCGGCCTCCTTCGCGGCCTGGGTGCCGCTGCCCATGGCCACCGCCACGTCGGCCTGCGCGAGCGCGGGCGCGTCGTTGGTGCCGTCGCCGGTCATCGCGACCAGCCGGCCCTCGGCCTGGTACTTGCGGATCAGCGCCAGCTTGTCCTCGGGCGTGGCCTCGGCCAGGAAGTCGTCCACGCCGGCCTCGGCCGCGATCGCGGCGGCGGTGAGCTTGTTGTCCCCGGTGATCATCACCGTCTTGATGCCCATGCGGCGCAGCTCGGCGAAGCGCTCCTTGATGCCGGTCTTCACGATGTCCTTGAGCTCGACGATGCCGAGCACGCGGTCGCGCTCGGCCACCGCCAGCGGCGTGCTGCCGCGGCGCGAGGCCTCCTCGGCGGCGCGCAGCAGCTCGGGCGCCATCGTGCCGCCGAGCGCCTCGACGTGCCGGCGCACCGCCTCGACCGCGCCCTTGCGCAGCACGATGGGATCGGTGTCCAGGCTGTTCGGCGCGGCCGGCAGGTCGACGCCGCTCATGCGGGTCTGCGCGGTGAAGGCCACGAAACGAGCCCCCACGCTCGCCACTGCGTGTGCTTCGCTGCCCCCCGAGGGGGCGGCTTCGCCTCGGGACGGCCCGTCGGCGAAGCGCGCACCCTCGACCGGCACGGGTTCCAGCCCGTCGCGGCGCGCGAGCTCCACGATGCTGCGGCCCTCGGGCGTCTCGTCGGCCAGCGAGGCCAGCATGGCGGCGCGCGCGAGGCGTGCCTTGGTGACGCCGGGCGCCGGCAGGAAGGCGCTGGCCTGGCGGTTGCCGTGCGTGATGGTGCCGGTCTTGTCGAGCAGCAGCACGTCGACGTCGCCGGCGGCTTCCACCGCGCGGCCCGAGGTCGCGATCACGTTGGCCTGCATCATGCGGCTCATGCCCGCCACGCCCACGGCCGAGAGCAGGCCGCCGATGGTGGTGGGGATCAGGCACACCAGCAGCGCGACCAGCGCGGTCAGCGAGACCACCGTGCCGGCGCCCGCGGCTTCCACGCTGAACACCGAGAACGGCAGCAGCGTGACCGTGACCATCAGGAACACCAGCGTGAGCGCCACCAGCAGGATGGTCAGCGCGATCTCGTTGGGCGTCTTCTGGCGGCGCGCGGCCTCGACCATGCCGATCATGCGGTCGAGGAAGGACTCGCCCGGGTTCACCGCGATGCGCACCACCAGCCAGTCGGACAGCACGCGCGTGCCGCCGGTCACGGCCGAGAAGTCGCCGCCCGATTCGCGCACCACCGGTGCCGATTCGCCGGTGATGGCGCTCTCGTCGACCGAGGCCACGCCCTCGATCACCTCGCCGTCGAGCGGGACCACGTCGCCGGCCTCGACCAGCACCACGTCGCCCTTGCGCAGGTTGGGCGCCTGCTCCGGGAGCCACTTCGCATCGCGCTGCGGCTCGGCCAGCTTCTTGGCCCAGGTGTCCTTGCGCAGGCCGCGCAGCGAGGCGGCCTGGGCCTTGCTGCGGCCCTCGGCCAGCGCCTCGGCGAAGTTGGCGAACAGCACCGTGAACCAGAGCCACACGGTGACCGCGAGCACGAAGGTCGGCGACATGCCGGTGTCGCCCGGGAAGCTCAGCGTGTGGATCCACAGCAGCGTGGTGAGGATGCTCCCGATGTAGACGATGAACATCACCGGGTTGCGCCACTGGGTGCGCGGGTTCAGCTTGGCGAAGGCGCCGCGCAGCGCGGGGCGCACCAGTGCCGCGTCGAACAGCGACAGGGAAGTCTTGGTTGGGGTCATGGCGTGCTCCTCCTTACTTCCAGAGCACCAGGTGCTCGACGATCGGCCCGAGGGCCAGCGCCGGCACGTAATTGAGCAGGCCGACCAGCAGCACGGTGCCGATCAGCAGGGAAACGAACAGCGGCCCGTGCGTGGGCAGCGTGCCGGCCGTGACCGGCAGGCGCTTCTTGGCGGCCAGCGAACCCGCGATGGCGAGCACCGGCACGATCATCGCGAAGCGGCCGAACCACATCGCCAGGCCCAGCAGCGCGTTGTAGAAGGGCGTGTTGGCCGACAGGCCCGCGAAGGCGCTGCCGTTGTTGTTGGCGGCCGAGGTCAGCGCATAGAGGATCTCGGAGAAGCCGTGCGCGCCGGGGTTGGCGATGCCGGCCTTGCCCGCGCCCGAGGCCACCGCGATGGCGGTGCCCACGAGCACCAGGATCGGCGTCACCAGGATCGCGATCGACAGCAGCTTCATCTCGCGCACCTCGATCTTCTTGCCGAGGTACTCGGGCGTGCGGCCGATCATCAGCCCGGCGATGAACACCGCGAGCATCGCGAAGATCAGCATGCCGTACAGGCCCGAGCCGACGCCGCCGAACACCACCTCGCCGAGCTGCATCAGCACCAGCGGCACCAGGCCGCCGATCGGCGTCAGCGAGTCGTGCATGAGGTTGACCGCGCCGCACGAGGCGGCCGTGGTCACGGCGGCGAACAGCGCCGAGGCATCGATGCCGAAGCGCACCTCCTTGCCTTCCATGTAGCCGCCCGACTGCAGCGCGCCCGCGGCCTGGTCGACGCCCAGCGGCGCGAGCAGCGGGTTGCCGCCCTGCTCGGCCGACGTGAGCACCGCCACCGCGACCACGAACATGACCGCCATCGCCGCGAACACCGCCCAGCCCTGGCGCATGTCGCCCACCACGCGGCCGAAGGTGAAGCACAGCGCGGCCGGGATCAGGAAGATCGCCAGCATCTGCAGCAGGTTCGACAGCGCGGTCGGGTTCTCGTAGGGATGCGCCGAGTTGGCGTTGAAGAAGCCGCCGCCATTGGTGCCGATCATCTTGATCGCCTCCTGCGAGGCGACCGGGCCCATGGCCAGCGTCTGCGTCGCGGTGGTGGCGTCCTCCATCACCGGCGCGCCCTTGTCGTCCTTCAGCGGCTGGCCGTCGGGGCCGGCCTTGGGCTGCTGGAACGCGGTCGTCTCGAGCGTGTCGACGGCCTTGTACGCGTCGAAGTTCTGGATCACGCCCTGGCCCACCAGCGCCACCGCCAGCACGAAGGAGATCGGCACCAGCACCCACAGCGTGACGCGCACGATGTCGGCCCAGAAGTTGCCGACCAGGCCGCGGCCCTGTCCTTCGCCGCGGCGCGCGAAGCCGCGCACCAGCGCGAACGCCACCGCGATGCCGGTCGCGGCCGACACGAAGTTCTGCACCGTGAGGCCGAGCATCTGCGTGAGGTAGCTCATCGTCGACTCGCCCGCGTAGCCCTGCCAGTTGGTGTTGGCGACGAAGCTCACGGCGGTGTTGAAGGCCGAGTCGGGCGACACCGCGCCCATGCCGGCCGGATTGAGCGGCAGCAGGCCCTGCAGCCGCTGCAGGCCGTAGACCACGATCGCGCCGACCGTGTTGAAGGCCAGCAGCGCCAGCGCATAGACGCGCCAGCTCATCGACTGCGCCGGCGCCACGCCGGCCAGCTTGTAGAAGGGGGACTCCACGCGCGCCATCCAGCGCGGCACGCGTTCGTTGCACAGCGCCG
This sequence comes from Variovorax endophyticus, assembly GCF_025376855.1. NCBI lineage: Bacteria > Pseudomonadati > Pseudomonadota > Betaproteobacteria > Burkholderiales > Comamonadaceae > Variovorax > Variovorax endophyticus. The sequence goes on along the minus strand of NZ_JAHUTH010000031.1, from coordinate 31,652 downwards.
CGAGGAAGCGGCCGACCGGCCAGGCCAGCAGCAGCAGCAGCGCGAAGAAGAGGGCCAGCAGGCCCCAGGCGGAACCCGTCATTTCAGAATTCCTCGGCGCAGATCAGCGCGAAGACCAGGTAGGCGAACAGCACCACGGCGATCAGCGCGCCGAAGCCGTAGAGGACGTCGAGGCCGATCACGATGCCTCTCCCTCTTTCGCCGCCGGCGGGTTCAGTCCCTCGAGCCGGTTCAGCCCGACGACCATGGCCGCCACCACGACCCACAGCGCCAGCAAGGCGCCCATCCAGACGATGTCCATGCATCACTCCTGCTATCAAAAAGATGAATGGCAGTCTCGGCAGATGCGCGTCAAAACGGGGGAAAGAGTCGGTGGGGGGCCGTAAAGAAAGCGTAAAAACGCCCGCGCGGGGCGGCTTCGGATCAGGCGCTGGAGCGGCCGCGCAGCGCCTGCGCGAGAACCAGCAGCACGGCGCAGGCCGCGCCATAGAGATGCGCCTGCACCAGCACCTCGCCGCCGATCAATGCACGCTGGGCCTCGGTGGGCTCGCTCCACAGCTGCCAGCCGATGCGGACCACGACCACCGCCAGCGCGACGCGGGCCACCAGGTCGCCGCGCCAGGCCTGCGGCGCGAGCACCCAGACGAACAGGCCATAGAGCACGCCCGACAGCCCCGCGTAGTCCGCGACCCGGGGCGATGCCACCAGTAGCAGGGCGCTCACGCCGAGCGCCAGCGCGACGAAGGCGCCGGCCCAGGCGCGCGCGCCGGCGCGGTCCTTCGCGAACGCCGCGCACACGGCCAGCCCGCCGAGGTTCAGCAGGCAATGCATCCAGCCGAGGTGCACCAGGTGCGCCGTGAGCAAACGCCAGAGCTGCCCGCCGAGCACGGCCGGACGCTCGTAGCGCAGCGCCTCGTACACCGGTTCGCCGCCCGCCTGCAGCGCGAGCATCAGGCACGCAAGCACCAGGGGGCCGCGCCAATGCGCGGGCACCGGCGAGGAGGACGGCGGGTCTTGCATGCGCGGCAGTGTATCGGCGCGACTTGCACAGCCTGCCCGCGCGCGAAATCCGGGTAATCACTATCGAACCCCGGCGGAGGGGCCTTCAAGCTGTGGTCGGCCAATTTTTGTTCAACAAAACAAGGGGAATTGTCATGAGGATCAGTCATCGCATCTCACGTCCCGCGCAATGGTCCATCGCGCTCGCGGCCGCCCTCGTGGCCGGCCATCCGGTGTCGGCGCAGTCGCCCGACACCGCCGACTGGGTCCAGGTCTATTCGATCGTCGTGCCCTACTCCAACGACAACGATCTCAACGCCCTGACCCGGCTGCTGGACCATGCCTACGTGGACCAGAAGGCCCGTACGGTGTCGGCGGAGGTCGGCCCGGGCGAACTGGCGCAGCTGCGGATGCTGGGCCTTCCCGTGCAGATCAACGAGGCCGAGACGGCCCGGATCCGCGACTACATCACCAAGGGCGTGGGCAAGCAGGCCTCGCCCGCACCGGACACCACGCCGGGCACGAAGAAGATCTCCGACGGCGGTTCGCACGCGGCCTGCTACCGCACGGTCGGACAGGTCTACACCAGCTTCGACGAGCTGGCCGCCAAGTACCCGAAGCTGGTGAAGGTGCAGACCCTCGGCAAGACCTGGATGGGCGGGCAGTACCAGAAGCCCGGCACGGACTCCGACAACAACGCCAATTCGTCCTGGGTCAACCTGCTGGTCAAGTACCTGCCCGCGAGCGTTCTCAACACCTTCAACCTGAGCCTGTTTCCCACCGAGCCCTACCCGATCCGCGTGATCGTGGCCGGCAACTTCGAGAAGCAGGACGCGCAGGCGGCCAAGCCGCCGAACATGGTCTGGACCGGCGGCATCCACGCGCGCGAATACGCCCCGCAGGAAGTCGGCATGAAGTACATCGAGTGGCTGCTCGACAACTACGAGACCGACGCGAACGCCCGCATGATGCTGGACAGCAACCGCTACCACTTCATCGTCCACAACCCCGACGGCCGCTCGATCGCCGAGCAGCAGATCACGGCCCGGCAGCGCAAGAACACCAACTACGCCACGGCGGCCTGCAGCACGGTGCGCAGCGGCGGGGTCGACCTGAACCGCAACTACCCGTTCGGCTGGCGCACGGGCGGGCCCGGTGCTTCCGACAACCAGTGCGCCGAGGACTACCGCGGCACCGCGGCCGTCTCCGAGCCCGAGACGCAGGTGGTGCTCGACTACGTGCGCGGCAGCTGGAACCAGGCGGCCTGCAAGTGGGAGGGCGGCGCGCTTCCCGACGGCCGGCCCAAGAGCGCGACCTATTGCAACGCGCAGAACCGCGACAACGGCGGTGCCGGCGAATTCGACTGGAAGACCGGCGCCGACGAGAACTACGGCGGCGGGGTGTTCATCGACCTGCACAGCGCGGCACGCGCCATCCTCTGGTCCTGGGGCGTGCGGCGCTCCGAGAACGAGAACAACATCCAGACGCCCAACAACCTCGGGCTGGCCACCATCGCGCAGCGCATGGCCTATCACAACAAGTACTCGGCGCAACAGGTGCTGGGCTACGACACCGAGGGCACGACCAAGGACGCCATTTACGGCTACCTGGGCGCGCCTTCGTACACGGTGGAGATGGGCCGCTCCTTCTACGAGAGCTGCGACAACTTCAACAAGGAGGTCTATCCCGAGAACTTCAACGGCTTCCACTACCTGAGCCGCGTGCTGTACCGGCCCTACCAGCTGCCGCAGGGACCGGACACGGTCGACGTGAAGATCGACGCCGAGGCCGTGCAGGTGGGCGCGAAGGCGCAAGTCACCGCGACCGTGGACGACAACCGCTACCTCTATTCGAAGCCCGGCCAGTCGGACATCCCGGCGCCGCCGGTCCCGGTCGTCAAGAAGATCAAGACCGCGCTGGCCTATGTCGGCAAGCTGCCGTGGGAGGCCGGCGCGGTCGGCATCCCGCTGGCGCTCTCGGCCTCGGACCAGGCCAGCCCCGGCTTCGAGGAAGCGACCCGGACCGCGAGCGGCATGCTCGACACCACGGGCCTCGCGCCGGGCCGCCACATGGTCTACGTGCAGGGCATCAACGAGGACGACAAGCCCGGCTCGGTGTCGGCCGCGTTCCTGAACGTCAAGGCCGCGCCCGGGGTCACACCGGAGCAACCCGAGCAGCCGGTGATGCCGATCGCGTTCCCCTTCCGCAAGAGCGGGGGCGCGCTGGACCTGGTCGACCTGGCGCTGGCCGCGCTCGGCGTGGCGGGCCTGGTGGCCGCGCGCCGGCGTCGTCGCTGATAGCGCGAGGCAAGCGGGTCAGGCGCCTCGCCGGACCAGCTTGCCCGTGGACGAGGCGCGCGCGATCAGCCGGCCGTCGAGCGCCCAGAGGTCGGCTTCGAGGAACACCACGCTGCGGCCCCAGCGCAGGATGCGCGCCTCGGCCTCGAAGCTGGCGACGTCGGCCCGGTCGAGGAACGAGATCTTGAGCTCGAGGCTCGCGAGGCCGGCCTCGGTGTCCTTCGCGTTCACCGCGAAGGCCATCGCGCAATCGAGCCATGCGGTGACCAGCCCGCCCTGCACCACCGTGCCGTTGCTGTGCGCGAACTCGGGCCGCGCCACGAAACGCACGCGCGCGAGGCCGGCCTCGGCATCGCTGCGCAGCAGCTGCGAAAAGCCGATGGTGTGCATCAGCGCGCTCGGGAATTTTTCGTTATCCATGCAGGAATTTTCGCGTGGCCGGTGCGCCGCGCCATGACGCCTCGGCGTCTTGTCGCGGCGCGTCAGGTGCCGAAGATGCAGCGCGTGGTCGCCATCATCCGCGGCTGCTTCGTCGCGTTGACCGAGGGCGTGTGCAGCACGCGCATGTCCATCAGGAACACGTCGCCGGCGCGGCCGCACATCTCGACGATGGCCAGGCCCTGCTCGCCCAGGCGGCGCTCCAGGTCCATCGGGTCCTTGAGCAGTTCGCGCAGCGCGGGTTGCGAATCCGAGGCCGGCCGACGCGTGTCGATGCGGTGCGAGCCCGCGAGCGCGAGCGTGGCGCCGCCATGCGGTGCCACGTCGTCGATCAGGAAGAAGGCCTGCACGCCGGGCAGCGGATCCTGCGGCCGCGCCGCGAGGTCCACATGCCAGTTCAGGGCCTGCAGGGTCCAGTCGCCTTGCCCTGGCGGCGACAGCAGCAGCTGCGTGCCCTGGGGGCCCGCCGCGGGCGGCGACGCGAGGCCGCCGAGCTCGGCGACGAGATCGAGCAGCGCCGGCGTGACCAGGGCTTCATGCAGGCCGGGCACGTTGACGAGCGCGGAGAGCTTGCCGATCTGCTGGAACAGCGGCAGGCGCCGCACCGCGCCCATCCCGCCCTTGGCGCCAGCCATGCGCTTGAGCTCGTCGCGCAGCTTCTCGCGCAGCGGGGCCACGCGGGACTTCGGGTGGAGGCCTTCGAGGTGGAGACAGCCGTGGGTCTTGAAACGATCGATCTGCGTGGGGCTCATGGAAGCATCGGGAGCAACTGCCGCCAGTGGAACACGCTGGCGGCCCGGCGTCAGCCGGCGGGATCCGACACCGTCGGCCGCCACGCGATCACGCCCTGCGTGCGCGCGCGCACCTCGGGTGTCGCGAGGCAGGTGGCGACGGCCTCGTAACCGGGTGCGCCTTCGAACGGCGCGACATAGGTCGGCGGGCTGTGATTCGCCGGGCACAGCAGGATCGACTCGAGCGCGCCGACCGCCGCGAGATCGAGGAAGGCACTGGAGCGCGTGAGCAGGAACAGCGGCCGCGCCCCGGCGCCGCGGCGGCGCAGGTGGGCGATCAGCGCTTCCTGGGTCGCGTGGTCGAGGCCCTGTTCCACCATGTCGACGACGATGGCGGCGGGGCCTTCGCCTTCGAGGCCGGCCAGCAGCGCGACCAGGGCTTCGGATCCGGTGGCACCGTCCTCCACGAGCCAGGCCAGCGCGGCATCGACGCGCGCGCGCAGGCCGGCGTCCTCGCGCAACCGCGTGGCGGTGGCATCGCCCTCGGCGCGGTCCAGCGGCAGGAAGACCGCGCCCGGAAAACGCTCGGCGATGCGCAGCGCGAGCCGCGTCTTGCCGCTGCCCAGCGGGCCGACGATATGGTTGATGGGCCGGATGTCGTTCAGCGCGAAGCGTTCGCCGCCCCAGGGCCAGGGCAGTTCGAACTCGAGCGCGGGTCGGGTGTCGGGCTGCAGCAGGCGCGCGAGTTCGCCGGGCGCGGGCAGGCGTCCGCGCGCGAGTTCGTCGCGCAGGCCGCGCACTCTGTCCAGCGTGGCGTCGAGCTCTCGCGCCTTGGCTTCGAGCGCCGCCTGATGCGCCGCCAGGGCCGGTGCCAGCCCTTGCGCGTCGCCCTGGAGCACGCGCGCCACCTGCGCGAGGCTCAAGCCCAGCGCGCGCAGCGCGACGATCTCGGTGGCACGCGCCATCTCGGCGGGCCCGTAGGAACGCCAGCCCGCGGCCGTGCGCGCCGGCACCAGCAGGCCGCGCTGCTCGTACAGCCGCAGGGCCTTGGCGGACACGCCGAGCCGGCGCGCGGCCTCGGACGGGTTCAGGAAACGGGACGAAGGGGTCACGGAATCACCTCGGTGTCTGCTGCGATGCCGTCTTTATCGAGGTGGCCGCAGGGGCCGGGTCAAGCATGGCGCACCCCACGCACTCAAAGATCGCGCTGCAGCTGCCAGGCCTGGTACTTGAGGCTCGCCACCGCGCCCGCGACGATGCCGACGATCGCGGGCAGGCTCGCGAGGCTCAGCGTGGAGAGCGCGCTCAGGCCCTGGCCGATGGTGCAGCCCATGGCGGTGACGCCGCCGATGCCCATCAGCACGGCGCCGCCCAGGTGGTGCGCGAGGTCGCCGCTGCCGGCGAAGCCCTCCCAACGGAACTCGCGCGTCCATAGCGCCTGCGCGGCGGCACCCACGATCACGCCGGCCACCGAGGCGATGCCCAGGGTCAGCAGTTTGTTGGCGTCGCTGTAGAACATCAGCCAGTCGAGCGCATAGGCCACGGGCGTGACGAAGCTCAGCGCCTCGGCGCGGCCGGAGTTGGTGGCGAGGAACACGTGCTCGAGCGTGAGCGGATGCTCCTCGACCACGGCCCAGTGGCCGCTGAGCCACCAGGCGGCCACCACCAGCGCGCCGATGGCGAGCCCGCCCGCGAGGCTGCGCGCATCGCGCCGGCCCCAGGCGGCCCAGGCGATCAGCGCGCCACCCGCGACCAGACCGATCGCGAGCCGCAGCGGCGCGGCCTGCATGCGCAGCGCGCCGGCCAGCACCTCGGGCAGCGAGGCATTGACGGCGAGCTCCAGGTGCACCGCGTCGACGGTGGCCACGCGCAGCACGGCGGTGATGCCCTTGAGCGTGGCGAAGGCCGCGATGCCCATCACCAGCAGCACGACCAGCGCCTTGAGGCTGCCGCCGCCGACGCGCACCAGCGTCTTGTTGCCGCAGCCCGAGGCCAGCACCATGCCGAAGCCGAACAGCAGGCCGCCGACCAGCGCCGAGAGCCAGAGGATGCGGTTCGATGCATAGAGCGTGCGGTCGGCATCGACCCAGCCCGCGAACACCAGCGCCGAGAAGCCGATCAGCGCGACGCCGCCGGCCGCGGCCCATTGCCGCACGCGCGTCCAGTCGCCGAGGTTGACCACGTCGCTGATCGCGCCCATGGTGCAGAAGCGCGTGGCGCGTGCCACGGCGCCGAACACGGCCGAGAGCGCGAAGGCGGCCGCGAGCGCGAACGAGGTGAGGAGGGAGACCTGTTCGACAGACATGCGGCGATTCTAGGGAGCGCGGCGTGCGGCCACGCTCCCACCCGCGGCCCTCAGGCCAGCCCCGGATTGGGCGCGACGTTCTTCAGCACCGGCGCCTCGGGCGCGCGCGCGGCCACCACCTTGCGCGACTTCAGCCAGGGCTCGATCACCTCCCACACCGGCTTGTTGCCGGCGCTGCGCGCCTCCTCGCTCACCGGCGCCCAGCCCGCGACCTTGTAGGTGCGGCCGGCCTCGATGGGCTTGCCGTCCAGGCGCATGTCCTGGATGCGCTGCCCCATCGCGGCCGTCGGGTCGCAGGCGTACTGCAGACCGCCCACGCGCACCATGTCGCCGCCCTGCTGGTAGTAGGGGTCGGGGTTGAACAGGTTGTCGCAGACGTCCTCGAGCACGGTCTTGAGCATCTCGCCGCTCATCGGCGTGACGGTGGCGTACGAGTAGGTGGTGGCGGTCATGTCCATCAGCCATTCGCGCGTGATGGGCTGGCCCGGCAGCAGCGAGGTGCCCCAGCGGAAGCCCGGCGAGAAGGCGATCGGCGCGTCCTGCACCTCCATCAGCGCGTCGAGCAGCAGCTGGTCGCCGGTGCCGTTGAAGTTGCCGCGCCGGTACAGCGTGCCGTCGGTGTGGGCCAGGGTTTCGGACAGCTTGGCTTCGTAGGGCGCGCGGATGCGCGCGATCAGCGCGTCCATCTCGCGGTCGGCCGGGATCAGGTCTGAGAACACCGGCAGCAGGCGATAGCGGAAGTCGCTGACCTTCTTGCCCTTGACCTCGAAATCGAGCACGCCGAGGAACTTGCCGTTGGAGCCGCCGTTGACCACGATGGTCTGGCCGCCGGCATTGCTCACCAGCGTGGGCATGGGCGTGCCGTCGTGCGTGTGGCCGCCGAGGATGGCGTCGACGCCGCGCACGCGGCTGGCCATCTTGAGATCCACGTCCATGCCGTTGTGCGAGAGCACGACCACCACCTGCGCGCCCTTGGCACGCGCCTCGTCCACCACGCGCTGCAGGTTGTCGTCCTGGATGCCGAAGGTCCAGTCGGCCACCATGTAGCGCGGGTTGGCGATCGGCGTGTAGGGAAAGGCCTGGCCCACGATGGCGCAGGGCACGCCGTTGATCTCGCGCATGACGTAGGGCTTGAAGACCGGGTCGCCGAAGTCGGCGGTCTTGACGTTCTGCGCGACGAACTCGACGCGGCCCGCAAAGTCCTTCTCGATGATCTCCTTCACGCGCTCCATGCCGTAGGTGAACTCCCAGTGCCCGGTCATCACGTCGACGCCGAGCAGCTTGCAGGCATCGACCATGTCCTGCGCCTGGGTCCACAGCGAGGTGGCCGAGCCCTGCCAGGTGTCGCCGCCGTCGAGCAGCAGCGCGCCGGGCCGGCTGGCCTTGAGCTGCTTCACCAGGGTGGCCAGGTGCGCAAAGCCGCCGACCTTGCCATAGCGCTGCGCCGCGCGGTCGAAGTCGAGGTGCGTGAGCGCATGCGCCACGCGCGTGCCCGGTGCCACGCCCGCGGCCTTGAGCAGCTGCTCGCCGACCAGGTGCGGCACCTTGCCGCGCATGCTGCCCAGGCCGATGTTCACGCTGGGCTCGCGGAAGTACAGCGGCTTGAGCTGCGCATGGCAGTCGGTCATGTGCAGCAGCGACACGTTGCCGAAGCGCGGCAGCGCGTACATCGCATCGACGGCACCGGCCGCGCCGGCGCTGTCGTGGCGCCCCAGGCCCAGGCCGGCCACGCTGCCGGCACCCAGCAGTTGCAGGAACTCGCGCTTGGAAAGGTTCATGGAAGCGGCGGGCCCTCTGCGTCTATCGGTTGACCGGCGACTTCGGATCGAGCAGCAGCCCCATCACGTCGCGGATCTGCGCTTCGTCGAGGATGCCCGAGTGGCCGACGCGCGGCATGTTCGAGCAGGCGTTGTAGGCGCGCGCATTCCAGAGCTTGCCCCAGGTGTACTCGACGATCGGCTTCGAGGCCGCGGCCGCCGGGTCGCTCACGCCGCGCAGCTTGCCGTACTGGTAGAGGCTGGGACCGAGGGTGCCGAAGGAGATCTCCTCCTTCGACATCTGGTGGCAGTTGTAGCAGTTGCCGCCGTTGGCCGGCCCCTTGGCGGAGGCGGCCGCGTCGGTCCAGGTCAGGCCGCGTCCGTTCTGCGCGATCTTCTCGCCCTCGCGCCAGTCGCCGACGAACCTGCCGTCGGCGGGCCAGCGGATGGTCTTCATGTTGGCCGCCTCGATCTCCTTGGCGGTCTTCTCGTCGAGCGGCTTGCCGCTGGCGTCGGCCTCGCTGCAGGCGCGGTTGGCCGGGTCCTGCACGAGGCGGTCGACCTTGGCGATGCCCTGGTCGCGGAACGAGCTCTTCAGGGCCTCGGCGGTGTAGCGGTCGATGTCGGCGGCGCTGTCGGCGCTCGCGCAGCCGAACAGGGCCAGCGCGCAGGCGGCCGCGACGGCACCCAGGATGTGGTCGGCATTCATGTCGCGTTCCTTCAGCGCTTGATGGCCGGGGCCGTGGTCTTCACGCCCTTGCCGTTGACGCCCATGTACACGGCCAGCGCGATGGTCGCGTCGCTGGCATAGCCCGGGTAGGGAAAGCGCTGCTGGCGAAAGCAGTCGTTGAGCCGCCGCTGCATGCCCCAGAGCTCGCCCGAGGACACGCGGTAGGCCGGCCAGGCACCGAAGCCGTCGCCGGCGCCGGGGCTCTTCGTGAGGTTCGGCAGGTCCTGCAGCCGGATGCGCTTGTCGTCGGCGCCATGGCAGGTGGCGCAGGCGAAGTCGTGCGGTCCGGCGCGCAGGAAGAACAGGCGCTTGCCCACCTCGTAGGCGCGGCGCTCGCTCGCATGCGACTGCGGCAGGTTGAGCGCCATGCCTTTCGACTCGGCCGAGATCCAGGCCACCAGCGCCTCGAGGTTCTTCTGCTCGCCGCTGCCGAACGGCGTCTTCGCGATCTCGGCGGCATCGAAGCCCTGCAGGGTCTGCATGCAGGTCAGCAGGCGCGACTCCATGTCCTGCACGCGACCGGTGTCGGCGAAGTGGCGCGGCAGCTCGGCGAACGCGCCCTTGACCACGCCCGGGCCCTTGCCGAGGTCGCACTTCTCGAGCGAGGCGCCCTTGGGCCCGCGCTTCTGCTTCCAGAGGTCTTCGCCCTTGGCCTCGAACAGCTCGGCCGGATTGCCGTCCTGCAGCAGCGCGCGGTACTCGGCGATGCCTTCGGCGGTGGTCTTCTGCGCGGCGGCGTGCAGCGACAGGCTGCCCGCCAGCAGCAGCAGGCACGGGAGTGGGATCTTGCGCATGGCGGCCGCCTAGCTGACGGTGGCTTCGTCGGTGCGGGTGTCGCCGCGGTTGTCCTTCCAGGTCACCGAGATCTTGTCGCCCGCCTTCGCGCCCTTGAGCGTGAACTGCATGAACGGGTTCTTCGAGACCGCGGGGCCCCAGTCGGCCGTGAGCACGGTCTTGCCGTTGAGCGAGGCCGTGACCTCCTGGATGAACCAGGCCGGGATGGTCTTGCCGGCGGCGTCCTTGCGCTGGCCGGTTTCCATCTCGTGCGCCATCAGGATGCGGACGGTCGTCTTGTCGCCCGCGGCCTGGGCGCGGATGCGCATGGGATCTGCCATGGTGGGTCTCCTTCTCTCGTTGTTTCTTCGTGGGGGACGGCGCGCGCGTCAGCCGCCGCAGCCGCCCAGCGTGACCTTGACTTCCTTCTTCGCGAACAGCGCCTTGCCGTCGTTCATGACGGCGATCGCGTACACGTCGGAGGACTGGCCCAGCTTGGCGCGCGTGGTGAAGTTCGGCTCGACGAACTCCGAGGTGTTGAAGATCGCGACCACCGCGTTCGGGTTCTTCTCGACCAGCAGCATCAGCTGCTTCACGCCGGCCAGCGAGGTCGCGACACTGAGCGGCACCACGGCGCCGTTCTCGGCGATGTCGGGGCCGGTGATCGTGACCTCCTTGCTCTCGGTGGGCGTGCCCGCGCCCACGGCCTTGAGCGCATCGGCCACGCTCTTGGCCTCGAAGGCTTCCTTGGTGTAGGCCAGCGCGCTGGCCGGCAGCCAGGCGCCGGTGGCGGCGAGGCCCGCGAGCGCGGCGGACTGCTGGAGGATCTGTCTGCGGTTCTTCATGGCTTGTCTCCTGTCGAATCGATGGTGGGCCGGGTGCGTGGCTGCCGCGTCATGGCCCGGCGCTTTCGGCGAGCCAGCGCGCGACGGCCCTGGCATCGTCGTCGCCGATGGTCTGCGGCGGCATCGGGATCGCACCCCATACGCCGCTGCCGCCGCTCTTGATCTTCTCGAGCAGGTGGTCGACCTGGCCCGGGTATTTCTTCGCGATGTCGGAGAAGGCGGGGCCGACGAGCTTCTGCGTCATGCCGTGGCAGGCGACGCAGCTGTTCTTCTCGAGCACGGCGAGCGGGGCCTTGGAGGCCGGTGCCGCCGCGGCGGGGGCACCGGCCTTCGCGGCCGGCGCGGTGTCGATGCCGCGCTGCGGGCCCACCAGCCGGTTCTGCTCGGCGAGGTTGCCGTGGCTGCCGCGCGCATGCGGCGGCAGCTGCGACACGGTCTGCGTGGCCGGCACGCAGTCGCGCATGCAGGCGACCGCCGTCACGTCGGGTTTCGCCGCGCGGCCGAACTCGTTGCCGGGCCACATCGCGTGCGCGGTGGTGGTGCCGTCGCGGTTCGGCATGCGCGCCTGCACCTCGCGGATGTTGCGGTCCGACAGCGTGAAGTCGTCGGGCACGATGCCGCCGAGGTTCAGCATGTAGGCGGTGACGGCGAACACGTCGTCGGGCGTCAGCGACTTGGGCTGGTTCCAGGGCATGGCGCGGTAGACGTAGTCCCAGACGGTCGAGAGGCTCGCCACCTTCATCAGCGTGGTGCGGCCCGGGAAGGCCGGGTCCTTGAGCCGCGCGACGTGGCCGGTCTTGATGTCCTCGGCCGTGGTGCCGCCGACGATGGGGCTGAACACCTGGTTCGATTCGCCGAACACGCCGTGGCAGGAGGCGCACTTGCTTTCCCACAGGTCCTGGCCGCGCGCGACCGAGCCCGAGCCCTTGGGCAGGCCCTTGAAGTCGGGGCGCACGTCGATGTCCCAGGCGGCCACTTCCTTTGGCGTGGCGTCGCGCCCGATGCCCGGGTAGGCGGCCTTCGGCTGCGCCCAGGTGGCGATGCAGACGCCGCAGCCCGCGAGCGCCAGCAGCGCGCGCAGCACGATGCGGCTAGCCGAGCTGGACATTCGCCACCTCCCCGCTCGCCTGCACCTGCCAGGACTGGATCGCGTTGTTGTGATAGATCGATCGCGTGCCGCGCACCGCGCGCAGCTGGCGGTAGCCGGGCTGCACGTAGCCGGTGTCGTCCATCGCGCGGCTCTGGATGATGGCCGGCGAACCGTCCCACACCCAGTCGATGTTGAAGCGCGTGAGGCACTTCGAGAGCACCGGCGACTCGAGCCGCGCGCTGCGCCAGTTGCGCCCGCCGTCCACGCTGACGTCGACGCGCTTCACCTTGCCGCGCCCCGACCAGGCGAGGCCGGTGATGTTGTAGAAGCCCTTGTCCAGCAGCATCTGCCCGCCCGAGGGCGTGGTCACCACGCTCTTGCATTCCTGCACGCTCGTGTACTGGCGGTGCTGGCCGTCGGGCATCAGGTCGACGTAGTGCACGGTCTCGTCCTTGGTGCCGTAGGGCATGTCGCCGAGCTCGATGCGACGCAGGTACTTGACCCAGCTCACGCCCTGCACGCCCGGCACCACCAGGCGCAGCGGGTAGCCCTGCTCGGGCCGCAGCATCTCGCCGTTCTGGCCGTAGGCCACCAGCACCTCGCCCGAGCGCACCAGGCTCATCGGGATGGTGCGCGTCATCGAGGAGCCGTCGGCGCCCTCGGCCAATACGAAGCGCTCGCCCTTGAGGTCGGCGCCGGCCATCTCGAGCAGCGTGATCAACGGCACGCCCGTGAACTCGCTGCACGAGAGCATGCCGTGCGTGTACTGCGCGGTGGGCACGGCGACGTTGCCCCATTCCATGCCGGTGTTGGCGCCGCATTCGATGAAGTGGAAGCGCGACACCGAGGGCAGCCGCATCAGCTCGTCGAGCGTGAAGACCTTGGCGGCCTTCACGAGGCCGTTGACCATCAGGCGGTGCTTCGACGGATCGATGTCCCACCAGCCCTGGTGATGGCGCTCGAAGTGCAGGCCGCTGGGCGTGACGATGCCGAACAGCGACTGCAGCGGCGCGAACGAGACCGAGGCTTGCGCGGTCGGCGTGAGGCCGGGGCTCTGACGGCGCTGCACGTTGGCCTCGTACTTCGAGGGCTTGCCGTAGCCGTCGGTGACCACGGGCTGGCCGAGGCCGGTGCTGTGCGCGGGCAGCTGGAGGATCGCCGGATCGCCATCGGCCTGCGCGAGCGCCGCCGTTGCCGCGCCGCCCGCGACGGCGGCCGCGAAGGCGCCGCGGATGAAATCGCGGCGGCCCTTGCGCGCTTCCGAGAACACGGTGCGCACGCCCTGCGCGTCGACGAAGTTCTCGGGTGCCTTGCGCACCTGGCCGGGCTGCTGGATGGTCGTCATCGCAGGCCTTCGCAACGCCGGCCTACTTGGCGCCGCCCAGCACCCACGCGGCCAGCGACTTGGCGTCGGCCTCGCTCAGCGCGGGCTGGCCCGGCATCGGCACCGGGCCCCACTTGCCGCTGCTGCCCTTCTGGATGCTCGCTGTGAGCACGGCCAGCGCATCGGACTGGCCCGCGTACTTCTTCGCGACGTCCTGGTAGGCCGGACCCACGAGCTTCTTGTCGGTCGCGTGGCAGGCGAGGCAGGCGTTCTTCTGGGCCAGCTCCTTGCTCGCATGCGCCTGGGCGCAGATCAGCAATGCGGCGGCGACCGCGAGCGACGGCAACAACTTCAATTTCGTCTCCTCGAAACTCGCATCGAAGCTGCCAGTTTCATCGTTAAATAAGTAAATCGTTATGTATTGATTTTAGGAGTCCGCGCGTCGATGGGAAGGGCTTCGTGCCTGGGGGAAACCCGCTCGGCACGCTCATGCATAACGCTAGCTCGCGATCACGCGCGCACGGCTGTACGGGCCTGGTTCAGCCGCTGCTCGAGGTAGGCACCGTAGAAATCCGAGGCCCCGCCCGCGAGCCGCTCGGCGACCTCGCGCGCGCCGCGGCCGAAGAACAGCAGCGTGGGCGCGACCGCGATGCCCCAGGCCGCGAGCAGGGCCTCGTGCGTGCGCGACGCGCCGTCGAAGTCGCGCACGATGCGGCGGTCGCGCAGGTCGATCTGCACCACGGGCAGGCCCGTCGCCAGCTCGGGCATCAGGTAGTGCTCGCGCACGATGCGGCAGAAGGGGCAGCCGCGCAGGCTGGCCATCACGACCAGCGGCTGCGAACGCGCGAGCGCATTGGCGAGCGCATCGGCCAGAGAGTCGGGCGCGGGCAGCGCCGACTCGGCGGCATTCGCCACGGGCCAGGCGCACGACAGCGCGATGCCAGCGAGGGCGCCGCGCCGCGTGGGGCCGCGCGCGTTCATCGCGTCTCCTGCTCCATCAACAGGTAGGTGTTGTAGGCGTTCATGCGGTTCGCGGCCTTGAACAGCGGCATGGCTTCATAGCGCGACCAGTCGGTGGCCGCATAGGCTTCCTCGAAAGGCGTCATGTCGGCCGCGGCCTTGCGCATCGCCTCGCGCAGGAACACGAGGTAGTCGCGCGTGAGCTGCAGGTCCTGCTTCGGATCGGAGGAGGCCGGCCCGTGGCCCGGCACGATGATGCGCGCATCGAGCGCGAGCAGCGCATCGAGCGCCGCGATCCAGTGGCGGCTGTCGGCCGTGCCCACGTAGGGAATGCGGTTGCGGAACACCACGTCGCCCGAGAACAGCACCTGCTGTTGCGGCAGGTAGATCGCGAGGTCCTCGGGCGTGTGGGCCGGGCCCGCGGGCTGGATCACGAAGCGCGTGCCGCCGATGGTCATCTCGGTGCGGCCCTCGAGCCAGACATCGGCCGGCACCAGCCGCGTGCTGTCGTCGATCCACGGCGCGAGGTCCTTGCGCGAGGCCTCGAGGCGCAGCCGCGCCGCGTCGGAGTACAGGTAGGTCCTGGCCAGCGCATGGGCGATCACCTGCGCGCCCAGCGCCTTGAACACCTGCAGGCCGTAGATGTGGTCGGCGTGGTAGTGCGTGAGGATCACGTGGCTGATCGGCTTGGGCGTGATGCGTCGGATCTCCCGCACCAGCCGCTCGGCCGCGGCCGGCGAACCGAGCGCATCGATCAGCACCACGCTGTCGCGCGTGACGACGAAGCCCGCGTTCGAGATGAAGTTCTGGTTCTCGGCCGAGCCCAGTGCCGGCACGCCCTGCACGTAGTAGACATCGGGCGCGACGGCGCGCGGCGCGATGTCGGGCGCGGCGAGCGCGCTCGCCACGAAGAGGCCGAAGGCCAGCGGCCACAGCGTGCGAAGAAGCGCGCGAAGAAGGAGCGGGAACATCGTGGCGTCTCTCTTTTTTCATCGTCGCGCGATGCATCGCCGCGCGACCCCGGACTTGCCCGGCTGTAAATATAAGTAGAAGATGATATTTTGAGGTCCACAACAACAACCGAGGGTTTCCCCATGAGACAGGCATTCATCGCGTTCCTTCTGGCCATCGCGGCGTCGTTCGCCGGCGCGCAGCAGGTGGTCAAGGCGGTCTATCACGTCAACACCGGCGTCGAGACCAGCGCGGCCATCCTCGCCAACATCACGAACCACCTCAACGCCGACCCGAAGGCGAAGATCGTGGTGGTGACGCACGGCCCCGGCATCGACTTCCTGCTGAGCGACGCGAAGGACAGCAAGGGCCGCGAGTTCAGCGGCCCGGTGAGCGCCCTGGCCGCGCGCGGCGTGGTGTTCGACGTCTGCAACAACACGCTGACCACGCGCAACATCGACGCGGGCCGGCTGCTGATGGAAGCGAAGGTGGTGCCCTCGGGCGTGGCCGAGGTGGCACGGCTGCAAGCGCAGGAAGGCTACGTCTACCTGAAGCCCTGAGGGCGGCGGCCCGCCACGGGCCTCAGGCCTGCTCGATGGCGATCTGCACGCAGATGCTGCGGCACAGCGCCACCACGGTCTCGTTCGCGATGCTGTAGTAGATGCTCACGCCCTCGCGGCGCCGCGCGAGCACGCCCGCCTGGTAGAGGGTGTTGAGGTGCTGCGACATGTTGGGCTGCGTGGTGTCGATCTCGGCCAGCAGCTCGCTCACGTTCTTCTCGCCGTTGCACAGCAGGCTGACGATCTTCAGCCGCATGGGCGCGGCCATGGCCCGGAACAGCTCGGCAGCGATGTCGAAGACCTCGTCCTCGGTGACGGCCGCGGGCTTTTTTCGGGACTTGGTGGCCATGCTGAAAGATTTTTGAGCAGGCCGCAATGTACATCGGCCCCCGGCCCCGCGCGCAATGCACGGCCGCCGGACCGGTGAATCGCGCGCGTCACAAACCCTCCCCATCGCCCGTCTTCGCTGCAGCGGCATGTGCCGCTCGACCTTCGGAGATTCCAGATGCGCGACACGACCCGGATAGCCCGCCTTCATCGGGGGCATTGCTTTCCTTTATTCGACAGGCCGCCACGAGCCCGCCAATAATCCAAGTACTTTCTTTGATTAATAACGGTATGATCATGAACGCACGATCAAGGGCCTGGCTCGGTGCCGGCTTCGCGGCAGTGGTGGTGGGAGGGGCCGGCTATGGCCTCGTGGCGAAATCCAGAGCGGCCGACGGCGCCGGTGGCGGCGGCATGCCGCCGGCGCAGGTGGCGGTGGCCGCGGCGCGGCAGACCGAACTGCCGCGCTTCCTCAGCGGCATCGGCACGCTGGAGGCGAACCGGCAGGTCGAGGTGCCGGCCGAGGTGGAGGGGCGGATCGCGAAGATCCTCTTCACCGCGGGTGCCGAGGTGCGCGCGGGCCAGTTGCTGGTGCAGCTCAACGACGCGCCCGAGCAGGGCGACCTCGAACGGCTGCAGGCGCAGCGCGCCAATGCGAAGGCATTGCTCGAGCGCACGCGCCGGCTGCTGCCGCAGCAGGCCGCCACGCAGGAGCAGCTCGACCAGGCGCAGGCCGGCTACGACCAGGCCAGCGGCGAGCTGCGGCGGGTGCAGGCGCAGATCGCCCAGAAGCGCATCGTGGCGCCCTTCGACGGCCGGCTGGGCCTGCGCAAGGTCAACCTCGGGCAGTTCGTGCGTGCCGGCGATGCACTGGTCTCGCTGACCGACGCCCGCACGCTGCTCGCGACCATCACCCTGCCCGAGGCCGCCCTGCCCGCGCTCCAGCGCAACCAGCAGGTGCTGCTCAACGTCGACGCCTGGCCCGGCCGCGCCTTCCAGGCCCGGCTCAGCGCGATCGAGCCGCAGATCGGCAGCGACACGCGCACCGTGCGGCTGCAGGCCGCGATCGACAACGCCGACGGCGCGCTCGCGCCCGGCATGTACGTGAGCGCGCGCGTGGCGCTGCCGCCGCGCGCCGACGCCATCACCGTGCCCGAGACCGCCATCACCTACAGCACGCACGGCGACTCGGTCTACGTGGTGCGCCCGGCCGACAAGGGCGAGGGCTTCGTGGTGCAGCAGTTGTTCGTGACGGCCGGCGACCGGCAGGACGGCCAGGTGGTGATCGAGAAGGGCCTGCAGGCCGGCGAGCGCGTCGTGACCTCGGGCCAGCTGCGCCTGTACGGCGGCGCCGCGGTGCAGCCGATGGACAAGGACACGCTGGCCGTGCGGGAGCGCAAGTCATGAGATTCACCGACCTGTTCGTGCGCCGGCCGGTGCTGGCGCTGGTGGTGAGCACGCTGATCCTGCTGCTGGGTGCGCGTGCCCTCGGCTCGCTGCCGGTGCGCCAGTACCCGCTGACCGAGAGCACCACGCTGACCATCACCACCCAGTACCCGGGCGCCTCGCCCGAGCTGATGCAGGGCTTCGTCACGCAGCCGATCGCGCAGGCGGTGGCCACGATCGAGAACGTCGACTACCTGTCGTCCTCCTCCACGCTGGGCCGCAGCGTGATCACCGTGCGCATGAAGCTCAACGCCGACGCCAACCAGGCGCTCACGCAGGCGATGGCGCAGGTGAGCCAGGTCAAGTACCGGCTGCCGCAGGAGGCCTTCGACCCGGTGATCCTCAAGTCCTCGGGCGAGGCCACGGCCGTGGCCTACGTGGGCTTCTCGAGCAAGACCATGGGCATGCCCGCGCTCACCGACTACCTCTCGCGCGTGGTGCAGCCGCAGTTCGCGTCGATCGAGGGCGTGTCGGGCGTGGAGGTCTCGGGCGGCCAGACGCTGGCGATGCGCGTGTGGCTCGACGCCAACCGCATGGCCGCGCGCGGCATCTCGGCCGGCGAGCTGGCCGACGCGCTGCGCCAGAACAACGTGCAGGCGGCACCCGGTCAGGTCAAGGGCCTGTACGTGGTGTCGAACATCCGCGTCAACACCGACCTGGTGAACGTGGCCGAGTTCCGCGACATGGTGATCAAGCGCGACGGCGATGCGCTGGTGCGCCTGGGCGACGTGGCGACGGTCGAGCTCGGCGCGGCGAGCGCCGACGTCAGCGCGATGATGGACGGCGACAAGGCCATCTACCTCGGCCTGCAGGCCGCGCCCAACGGCAATCCGCTGGTGATCGTGAAGCGCATCCGCGAACTGCTGCCCGGCATCAAGCAAAACCTGCCCGCGGGCGTGGAGGTGCAGCTGCCGTTCGAGCTCGCGCGCTTCATCGAGGCCTCGATCGACGAGGTGCGCCACACGCTGCTCGAGGCGGTGGTGATCGTGGTGCTGGTGATCTTCCTGTGCCTGGGCTCGGTGCGCGCGGTGCTGATCCCGGTGGTGACGATTCCGCTGTCGATGCTGGGCGCCGCGGCGCTGATGCTGCTGTTCGGCTTCTCGATCAACCTGCTCACGCTGCTGGCGATGGTGCTGGCGATCGGGCTGGTGGTGGACGACGCGATCGTGGTGGTGGAGAACGTGCACCGCCACATCGAGGAAGGCAAGTCGCGCGTGCAGGCGGCGCTGATCGGCGCGCGCGAGGTGGCCGGCCCGGTGATCGCGATGACGCTCACGCTGGCCGCGGTGTACGCGCCGATCGGCCTGATGGGCGGACTCACCGGCTCGCTGTTCAAGGAGTTCGCCTTCACGCTCGCGGGCGCGGTGGTGGTGTCGGGCGTGATCGCGCTCACGCTGTCGCCGGTGATGAGCTCCTTCCTGCTGCCGCAGGACGCCACCGGCACGCGCATGGCGCGGCTGGCCGAGGGCTTCTTCCACCGCCTGGCCACCGGCTACGGCCGCGTGCTCGACGTGTCGCTGCGCCACCGCTGGGTGACGGGCGCGCTGGCCGCGGTGGTGCTCGCGAGCCTGCCCTTCCTCTACAACGCCGCGCAGCGCGAGCTCGCGCCCGGCGAGGACCAGGCCATGGTGCTGACCGCGATCAAGTCGCCGCAGCACGCCAACATCGACTACGTCGAGAAGTTCGGCAAGAAGTGGGACGACGTGTTCGCCGCGCTGCCCGAGAACACCGGCCGCTGGCTGATCAACGGCTCCGACGGCGTGTCGAACTCGATCGGCGGCGTGCAGCTGTCCGACTGGAAGGACCGCCAGCGCAACGCCGACCAGATCCAGCACGAGGTGCAGGGCAGCATGGGCGCGGTGGAAGGCAGCAACATCTTCGCCTTCCAGCTGCCCTCGCTGCCGGGCTCCACCGGCGGGCTGCCGGTGCAGATGGTGATCCGCAGCCCGGGCGACCACCGCAGCGTGTTCGAGGCCATGGAGGCGCTCAAGAAGGCGGCACGCGAGAGCGGCAAGTTCGCCGTGGTCGACAGCGACCTCGAGTTCAACAACCCGGTGGTCGAGGTGCGCGTGGACCGCGCCAAGGCCAACAGCCTGGGCGTGACCATGAAGTCCATCGGCGACACGCTGGCCGTGCTGGTGGGCGAGAACTACGTCAACCGCTTCGGCATGGACGGCCGCTCCTACGACGTGATCCCGCAGACGCCGCGCGAGCAGCGGCTGACGGCCGAGGCGCTGTCGCGCTACTTCGTGAAGAGCGCGAGCGGCCAGCCGGTGCCGCTGGCCAACCTGGTGCAGCTGTCGACCAGCGTGGGCCCGAACAAGCTCACGCAGTTCAACCAGCTCAACGCCGCCACCTTCCAGGCCATTCCGATGCCCGGCGTGACCATGGGCGACGCGGTGGCCTTCCTGAGCGCCGAGGCGAAGAAGCTGCCGGCCGGCTTCAGCTACGACTGGCAATCCGACGCGCGCCAGTTCACGCAGGAGGGCTCGGCGCTGGTGCTGGCCTTCGTGTTCGCGATCGTCGTGATCTACCTGGTGCTGGCCGCGCAGTACGAGAGCCTGCGCGACCCGCTGATCATCCTGGTCAGCGTGCCGATGTCGATCTGCGGCGCGCTGGTGCCGCTGGCGCTGGGCTTCGCGACCATCAACATCTACACCCAGATCGGGCTGGTGACGCTGATCGGGCTGATCAGCAAGCACGGCATCCTGATGGTGGAGTTCGCCAACGAGATCCAGACGCGCAAGGGCTTCGACCGCCGCGCCTCGATCGAGGAGGCCGCGCGCATCCGCCTGCGGCCGATCCTGATGACCACGGCCGCGATGGTGGTGGGCCTGGTGCCGCTGCTGTTCGCGAGCGGCGCGGGTGCCAACAGCCGCTTCAGCATCGGGCTGGTGATCGTGGTCGGCATGCTGGTGGGCACGCTGTTCACGCTGTTCGTGCTGCCCACGATGTACACGCTGCTCGCGCGCGACCACCGCGCCGCGGGGCAATCGAAGCGCGCGGCGGAGCTCGCGGCGCTCGAGGACGGCCCGGCGACACCGGCCACCGCGGGCAGTCACGCATGAAGCACGGGAGAACGACCATGAAGGCCTTGACCCTTTCCCTGTCGACGCTGGCCACGGCACTGCTGCTGGCCGGCTGCGCGGTCGGCCCGCGCTACGCGGCGCCCGAGACCTCGCCGGTGACGATCGCCGCGCCCGAGCGCCACCTGTTCGCGCCCGACGCGGTGCAGCGCGACTGGTGGCGCCAGCTCGAGGATGCGCAGCTCGACGCGCTGATCGAGCGCGCGCTGGCCGCCAACCACGACATCCGCATCGCGCAGGCGCGGCTGCTCGAAGCCCGCGCCGTGCAGGACGAGGCCGAGCTCGACCGCTGGCCCACCGTGACGATGGGTGCGAGCAAGACCCGCGGCATCGCGCAGGGCAACGGCGTGCCGGCCGAGGCGCGCACGCTGGCCGAGAGCAGCCGCCTGGGCTTCGACGCCGGCTGGGAGATCGACCTGTTCGGCCGCCTGCGCCGGCTCGACGAGGCCGCCAGCGCGCGCGCCGAGGCCCAGGCCGCCGACCTCGAGCAGGCGCGCATCGTGGTGGTGGCCGAGCTCGCGCGCAACTACTATGAGATGCGCGGTGCCGAGCAGCGGCTCGCGGTGACGCAGCGCACGCTGCAGAGCCTGCGCGACAGCCTGCGCGTGACCGAGGCCCAGGTCGGCATCGGCCGCGGCCTCGCGGGCGACCTCGCGAGCGCGCGCGCCAACCTCGAGAGCACCGAGGCCCAGCTGCCGCTGTTCGAGACCGCGCGCCGCCAGGCCGCGCATCGCGTGGCGGTGCTCGCGGCACTGCAGCCGGCCGAGCTCGAGCCGATGCTGGCGCCGCGCCCGCTGCGGCTGCTCGCCAAGCGGCTGCCGGTGGGCGACCTCGGCGACCTGCTGCGCCGCCGGCCCGACGTGCTGCGCGCCGAGCGCGGCCTGGCAGCGAGCACGGCCGACGTGGGCGCGGCCACGGCCGCGCTGTACCCGCGGCTCGACATCGGTGGCTTCCTCGGCTTCATCGCGCTGCGCGGCTCGGACCTGGGCAGCGGGTCGAGCCGCGCCTTCAGCCTCACGCCGGGCCTGAGCTGGCCCGCGCTGCGGCTGGGCTCGGTGCGCGCGCAACTGCGCGGCGCGCAGGCGCGCGCGCAGGGCGAGCGCGCGGCCTACGAGCAGACCGTGCTGCGCGCCATCGAGGACGTGGAGAACGCGCTCACCGGCTACGGCCAGAACCAGCAGCGGCTGCAAAGCCTGGTGCTGGCCTCGGAACAGAGCGCGCGCGCGGCCGAGCTGGCCGAGGTGCGCTACCGCGAAGGCGCCGCGCCCTACCTGTCGGTGCTCGATGCGCAGCGCACGCTGCTGCGCGCGCAGGATGCGGTGGCCGAGGCCGAGACCGCCTCGTACACCAGCCTGGTCGCGCTCTACAAGGCCGTGGGCGGCGGATGGCAGGCGCCGGACGCCCCGACCGCGGGCCACGACGCGGGCGCGGCCAAGGGGCTTTCGGGCGTTTCCGCGAAGGACGCCCCGAGCACCTGACAATGCAAGGGTTGCCGCCTTTCCGTTCCGCTCCCCACGAAGACCGCGCCATGTCCGCCAACGACACCGCCGACGCCAAGACCGCCTGGACCCCGCACCAGCCGGCCGACCGCATCCTCTCGACGCTCAAGACCCGCGGCGCGCTCGGCATCCCCGACATCGCCAAGGTGCTGCAGGTCACGGTGGAGGCGGTGCGCCAGCAGATGGCCAAGCTGCAGGCCGAGGGCCTGGTCGACGCCGAGAGCCGCAGCGCCGGGCGCGGCCGGCCGACGCAGATCTGGCGGCTCACGGCCTCGGGCCACGCGCGCTTTCCCGACACGCATGCCGAGATGACGGTGCAGATGATCAGCGCCGTGATCCAGGTGTTCGGCGAGAAGGGCATGGACCAGCTGATCGGCGCGCGCGAGGAAGCCATGCGCGCCAGCTACCGCGAGGCGCTGCGCGGCGCGCGCGGCATCGGCGCGCGGCTGGAGCGGCTGGCCGAGGTGCGCAGCCGCGAGGGCTACATGGCCGAGTACCGCCCCGACGACGAGGGCGAAGGCTTCCTCTTCATCGAGAACCACTGCCCGATCTGCACCGCGGCGCGCGCCTGCACGGGCTTCTGCCGCAGCGAGCTGCAGCTCTTCGACGAGGTGCTCGGGCCCGACGTGGCCGTGAGCCGCGTCGAGCACGTGCTCGCGGGCGCGCGGCGCTGCGCGTACCGCGTCGTACCCAAGGCGGGCAAGGGCGCCGGCTGAGCGCCCGACCCGCATCTTTTTCTTTTTTACCAACCAGAAGGACCCCACGATGGAACACACCCTGCCTCCCCTGCCCTACGCCCTCGACGCACTGGCACCCGAGTACTCGAAGGAGACCCTCGAGTACCACTACGGCAAGCACCACAACGCCTACGTGGTGAACCTCAACAACCTGCAGAAGGGCACCGAGTTCGAGTCGATGACGCTCGAGGAGATCGTCAAGAAGTCCAGCGGCGGCATCTACAACAACTCGGCCCAGATCTGGAACCACACCTTCTTCTGGAACTGCATGAAGCCGCAAGGCGGCGGCGCTCCCAGTGGCGCGCTGGCCAAGGCCATCGATGCCAAGTGGGGCAGCTACGACGCCTTCAAGGAAGCCTTCGTGAAGTCGGCCGTGGGCAACTTCGGCTCGGGCTGGACCTGGCTGGTGAAGAAGGCCGACGGCAGCGTGGACATCGTGAACACCGGCGCCGCCGGCACGCCGCTGACGACCGCCGACACGGCGCTGCTGACGGTCGACGTCTGGGAACACGCCTACTACATCGACTACCGCAACCTGCGTCCGAAGTTCGTCGAGACCTTCCTGGCCAAGCTGGTCAACTGGGAGTTCGCCGAAAAGAACTTCGGCTGATCGATCAGCCGTTGATCAGGTTCAGGATGTTCCCGTCGGGGTCCTTGAACCACGCGACCTTCATGTCGCCCATGACATGGAGGTCGCCCTCGTGCCGCGTGCCGGGCATGTCGTAGCGCTCGAAGCGCACGCCCTTGGCCCGGAGGGCGGCGACGAGGCGCTCGATGTCCGCCCCCACCTGCCAGGTGACGGCCGTCGCCTGGTTGGTGCCGGCGAACGACGAGCGGTACACGTTGAGGCGCGTGTTGCCGCTGCGGTAGACGATGACCTCGTCGCCCTCGGCGTCGACCTGGGCCAGGCCCAGCGTGTCCTCGTAGAAGCGGCGCGCCGCCGCCAGGTCCTTCACCGCGAGATTGGCCACGGCATCGATGTTTCCGAGCATGGAGCCTCCTGTTGTGGGCAGCAATGAATACTCAACCGTTCGGTGAAGTATTCGATCGCCCCGGGCGCCCTGTCAAGCCGCGTCAAGGCTCGTCACAAAGCCGTTGCCGCGGCGCCGCGCGGGCTCATCGGAGAGAATCGCCGTCCCCGGGCCAGCGCGCACCGAGACGAGGGCCATCGCGAAGCGCGAAAACCCGCGCCGAGCGCTTCCGGCACACTGCATCCCCGGCGCGGCGAGACCCGCCCCGGTGGCCGGCGCCAGGCCCCAACCCCTAGAGCAGAGACAACACCCATGATCCGCAGACTCCTTCGTCCGCTGGCCCTCGCGCTGGCGCTTCCGCTGGCCTTCGGCGCCGCCTCCACCGCCCAGGCCCAGGCCTGGCCCGCCAAGCCCGTGCGCATGATCGTGCCCTTCCCGCCCGGCGGCGGCACCGACATCCTGGCGCGCCTGGTGGCCCAGAAGCTCACCGAGACCAACCACTGGACCGTGGTGCCCGACAACCGCGCGGGCGCCGGCGGCACGATCGGCATCGCCGAGGCCGCGCGCGCCGCGCCCACGGGCTACGACATCGTGATGGGCCAGAAGGACAACATGGTCGTCGCGCCCTGGCTCTACAAGAACCTCAGCTACGAGCCGACCAAGGACCTGACCGCGGTGGCCCACGTGGCCTTCACGCCCGTGGTGATCGTCACGCAGGCCAACTCCAAGTACAAGACGCTCGACGACGTGGTGAAGGCCGCGCGCGCCGCGCCCGACACCGTCACCTACGGCTCGCCCGGCAACGGCACCACCATCCACCTGGCCGGCGAGATCTTCAACGGCGCGGCCAAGATCAAGATGCGCCACGTGCCCTACAAGGGTTCGAACGCGGCCATGATGGACGTGCTCGCGGGCAACGTCGACCTGATGGTGTCGTCGGTGCCTTCGGCCATGGCCCAGATCAAGGCCGGCAAGCTGCGCCCGCTGGCCGTGACCTCGGCCAAGCGCAGCAGCTCGCTGCCCGACACCCCCACCGTGGCCGAGCTCGGCTACAAGGGCTTCGACGTGAGCACCTGGTACGGCCTGTTCGTGCCGGCCAAGACGCCCAAGGACGTGATCGCCACCCTGAACGCCGAGGTCAACAAGCTGCTGGCCACGCCCGAGATGCAGGCCGCGATCATCGCGCAGGGCGCCGAACCGCAGAGCATGACGCCCGAGCAGTTCGGCACGCTGCTCAAGACCGACTACGAGAAGTGGAAGGGCATCGTGCAGGCCTCGGGCGCGACCATCGAGTAAGCGCGACGCCGGACCTCAGCGCGCCGACACGGGCACCGGCGCGGCGGGCAGCACCAGCGGCGCGCCCGAGCGCGAAGCCCGGTCCCATCCGGGGTGCCGCTGCGCACGCTCGAGTTCGGCCGTCACTTCGGCGCGCGTCTTCGGCTGGGCATTGGTCGCCGGAACCGGCGTGCCGTAGGCCAGGAAGTTCTTCCATTTCGGATCGCTTCGCGCCGTCGCCAGCTCCTGGCCGACCTGGTCCGTCGACTTGCCCGAGCCGGCCAGTTCCGCATGGGTCTTGATGCCCGCTTCGTTGGCCGCGAAGTGCGAAGGCGCATCGACGTGCTGCACGCTCTGCTGGGCGAGGGCCATGGCCGGCACGAGGCCAGCCAGGGCAGAAGCGGCCGCGAGCGCGATGATTTTTCTGTTCGACATGCATATCTCCTGTGGTTGTTCCCCGCGGCTGGATGTCAGGCGCGGGGGTGGAGATACGGCGAGGTGCGTGGGCGTGCCATCCGGGGCGTCGATCTCTCCACGCCCACACACTAGGAAAGCAAACCGACGCGGACTTATCCGCCCGGTTACGTTCTCGTCATCCGGAGCCCGTCTCAGTCCGGCACGAACTTGCGGTTGAACACCGCCACGTCCGACTCGAGCTCGAAGGCCGCGAGCTGGCCCATCTTGCCGTCGCTCGCGCGGCAGGCCGCGAACAGGCTGTAGCGGCCCTGGAAACCGAATTCGTCCATCACGATCAGCGCGTACGGGTACGGCACGAAGACCTGGTGCGTGAAGACGACGCGGTGCCGGTTGCGCGGCGAGGGAAAGAGCTTGTACTCGCCGGTGTCGATGCCCTGGGCGGTGGCCATGGCGCGGGTGCTCAGTCCGGATCGCGCACGTCGGCCACCGGCTTGGCGCCGAAGTCCGCGCGCGCGAGGTACTTGAGCACCTTCGCGGCCGCGCTCGCGGGGCTGTCGAGCAGGCCCTCGCTCTTGAGCTTCTCGAAGCGCGTGCGGTCGGGGAAGTTCTCGGCCGAGGCGCCACGCAGTTGCACCTGCATGTCGGTGTCGATCACGCCGGGCGCCAGCGACACGATGCGCGCGCCGTTCGGCAGGTTCGCCTCCTCGAGCGCGACCGCGCGCGAGTAGTGGTCCATGCCGGCCTTGGCCGCGCAGTACGGTGCCTGGCTGCCCATCGCGTTGCGGCCCAGGCCCGAGGAGATGTTGAGCACCTTGCGCGCGCCGCGCCAGCCGCGCGTACCGCCGAGGAAGGCCGCCGTCAGCAGCAGTGGCGCTTCGAGCCCGATGCGCAGCGCCTGCGAGAGCTCGGCATCGACCGCGGCCGCGAGCGGCGCCGGATTGCCGACCGTGCCCGCGTTGTTGATCAGCGTGACGGCGTCGAAGCGCTGGGCGTCCTGCGCCGCCAGCCATTCGCGCAGGCGCGCGGCCGAGGCGACGGGATCGGACAGGTCCTGTTCCCATTGCACGAGTTCGACGCCGGCCGCCTTCGCCTGTTCGGCGAGCTCGGGGCTCTGGCGGCGCGAGATGCACAGCAGGACGTGGCCGGGCTGCAGCAGCTGTTCGGCCATGGCGCGGCCGAGGCCGCGCGATGCGCCGGTGATGAGGTAGAGGTGGGAGGTGGGCATGGGGCGATGATAGTCATCGCGCCGAGGAGACGCCGCTGCCCTCCTCCATGCCCGGTCCGCTCAGTTGGATGGCGGGAATTCGAGCCCGTTGCAAGGCGCGGCCGGCTTCTCCTTCTTTCCGTACAGGACGTCGTAGGCCAGGGTCCCCATCACGTCGAGACCGCGCGTGTTCAGGTGGATGGGACTGCCCGGCATGTAGCAATCGCTCGAGAGCGCGAGCGGCATGCTCGCGGGATTGCTCACCACCGCGGGGAAATCGATGACGCCATCGAAGTTTCCGGGCGTCTTGATCCATTCGTTGATCTTGAGCCACTTGCCGTAGTTGGCGGGGTCGTTGACAAAACCGGTCTTCCCCGCGTCCCCGGCGCCGGGAATGTTCCCGATCGGCGTGTTGACGCCCCCATAGACCTTGATCTTCCTGCCGCGGGCCGTTTCGACGAAGTACTTGTAGTGCTCGATGATCTGGTCCGGCGTATAGCCCTGATTGAGGTCGTTGTCGCCGGCCAGGATGACGATGTCCGTCGGATCGCGGGACAGCACGTCGCGCTCGAACCGGCTGCGCAAGGAGGGTCCGCTGCCCGAGCCGATCATGGAGTTGCCGCTGATGCCCGCATTGCCCACGCCGAGCGGCTCGCCATTGGAATTCGCCAGCTTCGACAAGACGGCGGGCCATGGCTCCTGAATGCCCTTCGCGCCGAATCCGGCCGTGATCGATTCGCTCATCGCAATGACGACACGGGTCTCTTCGGGCGCGAGCACCTTGACCTCGCTGAGGCTGAAGGCTCCGTCGTAGGCCTGATAGTTCGGTGCCGCCGCCTTGATCGATGCTTCGCCCGAGACATCGCGGTTCCTCACCACGAAGTACCCGGGCAAGGGGACGGCACCGTTCATGTGCATGTCCGCATATTGGATCAGCCCTTGGAAATGCAGGGTGATCAACAGGTCCGAGAGCTTCGGCACATTCATCGACACGGGATCGCTCAGCAGCTCCGTCCCCGCGGGAACCTCGGCCAGGGTCTTGCCGCCATTGAAGGTCAGGACCTTGCGCGTGCCGAGGTCGATGGCCGTCGGGTCCGAGGCCTTGCCGGCATCGGGCAGCGCCACGCTGGCATGGTCGACGCGCATGGTGGCGGTGCCGAAGACATTGGACAGCCGGATCCGGACCCCCTCGCCACCCACGCTCGTCCGGATGCGCATCCGGACGGTGTCGGAGTTTTCGTTCTGCGGGATGTTGGGGTACAGCGCGGCCTGCCAGGTCGTGGCCCATTTGGTCTTCTTTTCGGGAGGAGCCACTTCCGTCGGCACCGACGGCTCGACCGGCGGCACGGGCACGACCGCGGGTGGAGGCGGGCCCGAGGACCCGGCCGCATTGGCGGCGACGACCGCCGCGATCGCCGCGGCATTCGCATTGTCGTTGCCGCCTCCACCACCACAGGCCGCCACGGCCCCGACGACCACCGTCGCCCAGGCCGTGCGCCATACCGTCTTGAACAGGGCCTGGCCCACGAACAACGTTTCGAACTTTCTTTTCATGTTGCCTCCTTGAGTTGCTGACTTTCCGGGTTGGGTTTGCGCTCTACATCGACACCTCGCTGGTCGTGAAAAAAGGGAGAGGGACCGCGGCTACCTGCCGCGCTTGCGGCCCTCGGCGAGGCGCTCGATCAGGCTGTTCAGTTCGCCCATGATTCCCTTGCGAAAGGCGAGCACGCAGATCACGAAGATCAGGCCCGTGACCATGGTCACCGACTCGCCCAGCGTGTTGAACCAGTCGATGGTGGTGATGCGCGCGAGCAGGTTGCCCAGTTCGCCGATCTTGTTCTCCAGCAGCACGACCACGGCCGAGCCCACCAGCGGGCCCGACAAGGTGCCCAGCCCGCCCACCAGCGTCATCAGGATCACCTGGCCCGACGCGGTCCAGTGCACGTCCGACAGGGTCGCGAAGCCCAGCACCAGCGTCTTGAGCGAACCCGCCAGGCCCGACAGCGCCGCCGAGATCACGAAGGCCAGCAGCTTGAAGCGCGCCACGTCGTAGCCCAGCGACAGCGCGCGCGGCTCGTTCTCCTTGATGCCCTTCAACACCTGCCCGAACGGCGAGTGGATGGTGCGCACGATCAGCAGGAAGGCGGCCGCCACGATCGCCAACGCGACGTAGTACATCGTGAGGTCGTTGCTCAGGTCGATGAGGCCGAACAGCTTGCCGCGCGGCACGCCCTGCAGGCCGTCCTCGCCGCCCGTGAACCTGGCCTGCAGCGCGACGAAGAACATCATCTGCGCCAAGGCCAGCGTGATCATCGCGAAGTAGATGCCCTGGCGGCGGATGGCCAGCACGCCGAACAGCCAGCCCAGCAGCGCACCCACCAGGGTGCCCGCGATCAGGCCCAGCTCGGGCGTGAGGCCCCAGACCTTGATCGCATGGCCGGCCACGTAGGCCGAGCCGCCGAGGAAGGCCGCATGGCCGAAGGACAAGAGCCCGGTGAAGCCCAGCAGCAGATTGAAGGCCGAGGCGAACAGCGCGAAGCACAGCAGCTTCATCACGAACACCGGATAGGCGCCGAAGAACGGCGCCAGCACCAGCGCGACGAGCAGCAGGCCGTAGACGACGGTGGAGATCTTTTTCATGTTCATGCGCCCGCTCTCACTTCTCTTTGCCGAACAGGCCGGCAGGACGCACCAGCAGCACGATGACCATGATCACGAACACGACGGTGGACGAGGCCTCGGGATAGAAGACCTTGGTGAAGCCCTCGATCACGCCCAGCCCCAGCCCGGTGAGGATGGCGCCCATGATCGAGCCCATGCCGCCGATCACGACGACGGCGAACACCACGATGATCAGGTTCTGGCCCATCAGCGGCGAGACCTGGATCACCGGCGCGGCCAGCACGCCCGCGAAGGCGGCGAGGCCGGCGCCGAAGGCATAGGTCAGCGTGATCATCAGCGGCACGTTGACGCCGAAGGCCTCGACCAGCCGCGGGTTCTCGGTGCCCGCGCGCAGGTAGGCGCCGATGCGGGTCTTCTCGATCACGAACCAGGTGGCGATGCACACGACCAGCGAGGCCACGACCACCCAGGCACGGTAGTTGGGCAGCACCATGAAGCCCAGGTCGGTGGCGCTCGACAGCGCCTCGGGCGCGTCGTAAGCCAGGCCCGAGACGCCGTAGATGGAGCGGAACACGCCCTCGATGAGCAGCGTG
Source organism: Variovorax endophyticus (assembly GCF_025376855.1). NCBI lineage: Bacteria > Pseudomonadati > Pseudomonadota > Betaproteobacteria > Burkholderiales > Comamonadaceae > Variovorax > Variovorax endophyticus. Next base: position 1,714 of record NZ_JAHUTH010000031.1, on the reverse strand, counting down.
AGGCCCAGCGTGAGCAGCAGGCCGTAGAGATGGTCGAGCTTGTAGATCCAGCGCAGCAGCAGCCGCTCGATCACCACCCCGAACAGGCCGATGACGATGGGCGCGGCGATCAGCATCACCCAGTAGTTGATGCCGAAATATTCCATCGCCATCCAGGTGAGCACCGCGCCGAGCATGAACAGCGCGCCGTGCGCGAAGTTGATGACGTTGAGCAGGCCGAAGATGACGGCCAGCCCGAGGCTCAGGATGGCATAGAAGGAGCCGTTGACCAGCCCCAGGAGGAGCTGGCTCAACAGGGCGGGAAGGGAAATGGTCATAGGGGATTCAGCAAGCGCGGGCCCGCTCGGGCCCGCAGGGGTCGATCACTTCCAGAGCGCGCACTTGCTCTCGGCCTTGGTCGTGAAGACCTGGTCGCCCGGCAGCGTCTTGAGCACCTTCAGGTAGTCCCAGGGCTTCTTCGACTCGGCCGGCGACTTCGCCTCCACCAGGTACATGTCGTGGATGAAGCTGCCGTCGGCGCGGATCTGGCCCTTGCCGTAGAAGTCGTCGATCTTCATGCTCCTGAGCTGCGCCATCACCTTGTCGGCGTCGGTGGTCTTCGCAGCGGCCACCGCCTTCAGATAGGTGGTGGTGGCCGAGTAGTCGGCGGCCTGCACGTCGGTCGGCATGCGCCTGGTCTTCTCGAAGAAGCGGTTGGCGAACTTGCGCGTGTCGTCGTTCAGGTCCCAGTACCAGCTCGTGGTGTGCAGCAGGCCCTCGGTGTTCTTCAGGCCCAGGCTGTGGATGTCGGTGAGGAACACCAGCAGGCCCGCGGTCTTCATCGTCTTGTTGATGCCGAACTCCCTGGCGGCCTTGATCGAATTGATCGTGTCGCCGCCGGCATTGGCCAGGCCCAGGATCTGTGCCTTCGAGTTCTGCGCCTGCAGCAGGAAGGACGAGAAGTCGGAGGCGTTGAGCGGATGCTTGACGCTGCCCACCACGGTGCCGCCCTTCTCCTTCACCACCTTCGCGGTGTCGGCCTCGAGCGCGGCGCCGAAGGCGTAGTCGGCGGTCAGGAAGAACCAGCTCTTGCCGCCACGGTCGACCACCGCCGCGCCCGTGCCCTTGGCCAGCGCGACCGTGTCGTAGGCGTAGTGCACGGTGTAGGGGCTGCACTGTTCGTTGGTGAGCGCGGAGGACGCGGCGCCGTTGTTGAAATGCACGCGCTTCTTCTCGGTCGCCACCTTCGCGGTCGCGAGCGCCGTGCCGGAGTTGGTGCCGCTGAACACCATGCTCAGGCCCTGCGTGTCGATCCATTCGCGCGCCTTCGACGCGGCGATGTCGGCCTTGTTCTGGTGGTCGGCGGTCAGCAGCTCGATCGGCTGGCCGTTGACCTTGCCGCCGAAGTCATCGATCGCCATCTGGATCGCCGTCGCGCCGTTCTTGCCTTCGAGGTCGGCGTAGAGGCCGGACATGTCGGTGATGAAGTCGATCTTGACCTTCTCCTGCGCCTGTACCGCGCTGGCCGCGCCGAGCGCCAGGATGCCGAAGCCGATGGCGATGAATGGGTTGCGTTGTTTCATGGGATTGCCTCCTTGGTGGATGAATGGGGATCGCTAAACACCGAGCAGCTCGGTGAGCACGGGCATCCGGGCTTCGAGCTCGGCCGCGCCGAACTTCAGGGCGATGCGGCCATGCTCCATCACATAGAAGCGATCGGCCAGCGGCGCCGCGA